>JBDTYW010000367.1:0-3016 GCA_040005445.1 Candidatus Eiseniibacteriota bacterium | reverse complement strand
CGGTCGCCCCCACCGCCAGCTCGAGCCCGGCATCGCCGTCCATGTTCCCGACGACCACGCCCCCGGTGACATTCCCGCCGATGCCCTGCGGCCAGCCGGGCGCGAACGTGCCGTTGCCCTGGATGACGTACAACGTCGGTCCGTCCGAGGCGACCGCGACCTCGAGCAGGCCGTCGTTGCCGTAGAGGTCTGCGAGCGCGGGCGAAGAGCGCACCGAGCCGGCGACGGTCACCGGCCAGCCCGCGAGCGGCGTCCCGTTGGCGTGGAATCCGTAGACCTTCGAATTGAAGCAACCCACGATCACATCGGCGGCGCCGTCGTGATCCACGTCGCCGATCGCCGCCGAGGAATAGATCTCCGCGCCCACTTGAATCGGCCAGCCGGCCACCGCGCTACCGTCGCCGTGCCACGCGTAGAGCGTCGAGTCGTAGGCGCCGACCACGATCTCCGCCTCGCCGTCGCCGTCGAAATCGTGCAGCGCCGGGGTCGCGTAGATCGTCCCGTTGACGTGTTTCGGCCATCCGGGGCGGATCGCGCCGTTGTGGTCGATCACATACACGTTGCCCGCATCGGTGGCGACCACGCACTCGAGCCCGGCGACCGCCGGGTCAACCTCGCCGACCGCAGGGCCGCCATAGATCCCACCCGTCAATTGCACCGGCCAACCCGGCACGGCGGTCGACCCGTTGCCGCGAACCGCCCACACCTTGCCCGCGTTCGTGCCGACCACGATCTCGGGCTGCCCGTCCTGATCGACGTCCCACACGGCGGGATTCGAGTTGATGCTCGAGGCGAGCGCCACCGGCCACCCGGGGATGGTGTCGCCGTCGGCGGCGCCGAGCGCGAGCAGCTTCCCGTCGCTCGCCCCGACGATCACCTCGTCGTCGCCGTCGCCGTCGAGGTCGGCGAAGGCCGGCGACGTCGAGACCGTGCCACCGAGCACATCGACCCACGAGGCCGGCGGGTCGGTCAGCAGGCGGTACACGTTCAGGCGCGAGCCGAGCGCGCCCGCGTAGCCGGGATTGATGGCGTCGATGTTGTCGCCCGTGTCGCGCAGGCGCAACCGCATGCGGGTCGAGGAATAGAGCGGCAACGCGAGCGAGCGCCGGTAGCCCTGGAACAAGGCGACCGCGCCGGCGACGAACGGCGACGAGAACGACGTGCCGCTGCCGGTCGCATAGGTCGGCGTGTAGTGGCTCGAGTACGTGGAGTACACGTTCACGCCGGCGGCCGCGACGTCGACCCACGATCCGTAGTTCGAGAACGTTGCCTTGACGTCGAAGTTGTCGGTGGCAGCGACGTCCACGCAATCCCCGCGCGTCGACAGATAGTTCGATGCCTGGCTCTGCGAGTTGTCGTTGCCCGCGGCGACGCACACGGTCACGCCCTTCGCGACCGCGTTCGCGACCGCGACCTGGAGCGCGTTCAGGTTGTTGTTCGACCACGAGCAGTTGATGACGTTCGCACCCTTGGTGACCGCGTAGTTGATCGCCTGCGCGCACCAGGTCATGTCCACCACCCCGCCGCCGCCGGGCGAGCCGTCGTCCCAGCCCGCGCGCAGTGCCATGATCTTCGACTTGAACGCCGTGCCCGCGATGCCCACGCCGTTGTCCGTGCGCGCGCTCGCCATGCCCGCGCAGAACGTGCCGTGACCGACGAAGTCCGAGGGATCGTTGTCGGCGGTCGTCAGGTCCTCGCCCACCGCGCCCGCAACCGCGTTCACGAAGTCCCAGCCGCGGAAGTCGTCGACGAACCCGTTGCCGTCGTCGTCCACGCCGGGGACCCCGCCGAGCTCGGCGAAGTTCGTCCACTCGTTGCCGGCGGTGTAGGGCGCCGTCGTGCCGCCGAGGTCGGCGTGGTTGTACTGGACTCCCGTGTCGACGATCGCGACCACGATCGTGGTGTCGCCCTTGAAGACGTCCCACGCTTCGTAGACGTCGCTGTCGCGGTCGTTCGCCTGCCCGAGCTGGTACTGGTTGACGCGCCCCGGATCGTTCGGCAGGTACGACACCGGCATGACCGCGACTGGCTGCGCGCTCCTGACGCCCGGGGCGGCCTCGTAGGCGGAGAGCGCGGACGCGAGGTCGGCGCCGTCCGGCAGATGGACGACGTAGAAGCGCGTCAGGTCCTCGAGGTCGGAGGTGGGCCCGGGCGCGGCCTCTCCCGGGAACAAGGGCTCGAGCGCGACCACGCCGAACTGCGAGTCGAGCGCGTCGATTGCCGCCACGCCGGTCGCGGAGGTGCGGATCGAGAGCGCCGCGGCGGCCAGGGCGGCGAGCGCGCCCTTGATTCCGGGGGGCGCGGCGGTGAGCAGGCGCGGACCGGCGGGCTCGAGTTCGAGCACGAACTTGCGCGGTTGGTAGGCAGGGGTCTGGGTCAGCCCGTGCGCGGGGTCGTACAGGGGCAGGTCGAGCACGCGCGGCGTCGCCGCGGCGCGATCGGCCGGCGCGGACAGCAAGAGGGCGCCGAACACGAAGGCGCCCAGCGCGCGATAAACATGGCGCAAGGGCCCGGGCATGCAGGATCTCCAAGGTCAAAGGGGGTCGCCCAGACGCCCATAAGAGTAGTCACCCGGGGCGACGCGGTCAAGGCGGCGCCTTGACACGCCCGGGCGGCGGCAGGCTAGAGTGCCGCGTCCCCCACCCTCCCGGAGGCCCCGTGTCGCCTGAGTCCCGCGCCCGGCTGATCGAGATCCTGCTCCGTCGCTCGCTCCGGTTCGGGCAATTCACGCTCGCCTCGGGCGCTGCCAGCCCGTTCTACATCGACGTCCGCAAGACCAGCCTCGACGCGGAGGGGGCCACCGAGATCGGCCGCCTGGTGTGCGACGCCTACGCGGAGGACCTGGCGCAAGGCCGGATCGACACGATCGGCGGCCTCACGCTCGGCGCCGACCCGATCGTCGTGGCCACGCTGGTCGAGGCGCGCACGCGCGGCCTGGCGCTCGACGCGTTCCTCGTCCGCAAGGCCCAGAAGGAGCACGGCGCCGAAAACCTGGTCGAGGGCAACCTGTCGCCCG
>JBDTYW010000366.1:0-3018 GCA_040005445.1 Candidatus Eiseniibacteriota bacterium | reverse complement strand
TTCGCGGGCGCTGACGTGGACCTCGTGTTCGAACCGGCGCGCGCGCTCTGGGGCGCCGTCGGGGTTCCCGGCGACAAGAGCGTCACCCACCGGGCCTATCTGCTGTCTTCGATCGCAGAGGGAACAACCACCGTGCACGGCGCGAACGCGGGCGCCGACTGCGCGGCCACGCGAGCGGCGCTCAGCGGGCTCGGCGTGTCGTTCACGGACACCGATGACGGCGGCGTCCGGATTGCGGGGCGCCCCGCCGGTCTTATGACACCGTCCGGCCCGCTCGACCTGGGGAACGCCGGCACCGGGATGCGCCTGCTCGCCGGGTTGTTGGCGGGGCGCGACGTGCACGCGACGCTCACGGGCGACGCCTCGCTGCGCAGCCGACCGATGGGCCGCATCGTGGATCCGCTGCGCGCCATGGGCGCCGATGTCACCGCGCTCGGCGAGGACGGGCGACCGCCGCTCTCGGTGCGCGGCGCGGCCGGGGCCCTGCGCGGCATGCGCCACGTCCTGGCGGTGGCAAGCGCCCAGGTCAAGTCGTGCCTGCTGCTCGCCGGCCTGACCGCCACGGGGGAGACCCGGGTCGAGGAGCCCTGGCCCTCGCGCGACCACACCGAGCGCATGCTTGCGGCGTTCGGGGCGCCGCTCGAGCGCGTCTCACAGACTTGCTGCGCGCTGGCCGGACCGGCCCCGCTTCAATCGCCGGGGTCGCTCGTCGTCCCCGGGGACTTCTCGGCGGCGTTCTTCTGGTTGGTCGCCGGCTCGATCGCGCCCGCCGGCGAGTTGACGCTGGCCGGAGTGGGGCTCAATCCCGGGCGCACCGGCGGGCTCGCGGTCTTACGGCGCATGGGCGCCGGGATCGAAGTCCGGGACGAGCGCCTGGTGGCCGGCGAGCCGGTCGGGGACCTCGTGGTTCGCCCTGCCACCCTCGTGGCGACGGACATCGAGGCGGGGGAGGTCCCGGCCCTCGTCGACGAGCTGCCGGCCCTGGCGGTGGCACAGGCCTGCGCCCGGGGCACCTCACGCGTGCGCGGGGCGGGCGAGCTGAGGGTCAAGGAGTCGGACCGTATCTCCTCGGTGGTCAAGGCGTTAACAGCGATTGGTGGGACGGCACATGAATCCGAGGACGGGTGGGAGATCACCGGGGGGACCCTGCGGGGCGGAGTGGTCGAGAGCCGGGGCGATCACCGGGTCGCCATGGCGTTCGGTATGGCGTCGCTCGCCGCCCGGGGCGCGGTCCGCGTCCGCGAGGCCGAGATGATTGACACGAGCTACCCGAGATTTTACAGTGACTTGCGGGATCGGGTCACCGCGCGGTGAACCCTCTGGTGATTACCATCGACGGCCCGGCCGCAGCGGGTAAGAGCACCACCGCCCGTGCGGTTGCGCGCCACTTGGGCTGCCTCTATCTCGATTCCGGTGCGATGTATCGGGCCTTCGGCCTCAAGGTCGAGCGTCTCGGCTTGTCCGCCGTGCTCGCGCAGGTCGCCGCCGGCTCGGCGGAGGGCCTCGGGCGCATCGACGAGCTCGCGCGCACGACGACGATCGGGTTCACCGGTCCCAAGGACGACCCCGCCGTGGTGCTCGACGGCGCGTCCCTGGGAGACGAGATTCGCACCCCCCGCGTCTCGGAGCTGGCCTCGCGCGTGGCGACGATTCCGGTCGTGCGCGCGCGCATGAACGAGTTGCAGCGCCAGATCGCGGCGCGCGAGTCGCTCGTCGCCGAGGGGCGCGACATGGGCACGGTGCTGTTCCCGGACGCGCCGGTGAAGATCTTCCTCGATGCCTCGGTCGAGGAGCGCGCGCGGCGCCGGCAACGCGAACTCAAAGGCCGCGGGATCGACCTACCGGTCGAGGACGTGCGCGGCGAAATCGAGGAGCGCGACCAGCGCGATCGCGAACGCGCGCTGGCCGCGCTGGTGCCGGCGGCCGACGCGATCGTGGTCGACACGTCGGGCCTGTCGGTCGGGCAGCAGATCGAAGCCGTGCTCAAGGCGGTCGAGGCCCGGGTCTCGCGGCCCTGACCCGACGGCAGAGGCGCGGGACATGCGGCCCTTGTATCGCGGCGTGCGTGCCACCGCCGATGCGTTCCTGAAGGTGCTGCTCGAGCGCGAGACCTCCGGCCTGGACCGGGTCCCGCGCACGGGCGGGATCATCGTCGCGGCGAACCACATCTCGTTCTGGGATCCGCCGGTGATCGGCGCATCGTTCCCGCGCGAGCTGGCGTACGCAACGCGCGCAGACTTCTTCGGGGTCCCGGGGTTCGCGCCGCTGATCCGCGCGCTCGGGGCGTTTCCGATGCGCCGCGGGACCATCGACCTCGCCGGCTTCCGGCAGGCCGAGCGGGCGCTCGCACGCGGAGACGCGTTGCTGTTGTTCCCGGAGGGGGGCCGCATGAAGGACGGCGACCTCCACCCGGCGCTCCCGGGCCTGGGCCAAATCGCGGCCCACACCCGGGTGCCGATCGTGCCGCTGTACGTCTCGGGCACGAATCACATCCGTCGCTGCATGGTCAGGCGCGCGAAGGTGCGCCTGACCGTCGGCGCGCCCCTCCTGGCGGACCTCTGGTTCCCGCCGGGTTCGCAGTCCACCCTGGCCGGTCGCGCGCTCTACCAGGCGATCAGCGACCGCGTAATGCAGGAGATCACCCTCCTCCGGGCACAACAGGAGGAGACGACGCGGAGCGGGGCCGCCCCCGCCACCATCACGTCGCAGCGGGTGAGATCCCACGAACGAGGAGGCAGCACTTGATGACCGAAGAACGCGACAATTTCACCACCAGCCCCGTGGACGACGACGAGCCGCGGGTCCCGACGAGCCGACCCATCGCCGCACCCATCTTCATGGATGACGACGACGACGAAGAAGGTGGGATGACGGCCGAGGAACGCTCGGCGATGTACGAGCTGTACGCTCCTTCGCTCCAGTCGCTCGGCGAGGGCGAGATCGTGCGCGGCACGATCCTCGCAATCACCGACAACGAGGTCCTGGTCGACGTCGGGTTCAAGTCCGAGGGGGTGATCA
>JBDTYW010000365.1:0-3019 GCA_040005445.1 Candidatus Eiseniibacteriota bacterium | reverse complement strand
AGCCCGCGGCCACCGGCGTGCCGCCGGCCCACACCCGGTAGTGCATGTTGTAGTGCCGCTTCTCGGGCGGGCCCACCTCGCTGAAGATGCCGCCCCGGTTGTTGTCGACGCTCAGGCGCAGGTCGTACTTCGCGTTCGTGTCGTAGGTCAGGAACTGGGGCAGGAACGTCTGCTCGTTCTTCGACGTCCAGTCGTTGGGCGCGGTGCGGCCGGACTGCTCGAACAGCGTGATGTCCGCGGGATCGAACGTGGCGTGGAACTCGCGGTCGTCGAGCGCGGTGTCCGCCAGGCAGATGATGAAGTTGCTCGCGACGCGATTGTTGAGCGCGCGCTGCATGGTCGCGAACGTGCTCTCCGGCAGCGTGAAGTTCGGCGGGATGCCCGAGTCGGCGATCGGCGACTCGGCGGTCTGGGTCCGGAACAGGCCGCAGCCGGCGGCCGCGAGCCCGAGCAGCGCGGCGGCGATCGGCGCCGCGAAGCGGGTGTGCATGCGAGGTGTCATGGCTGGAACTCCATGCGAAAACTGAGCGTCGCGAGCCAGTAATCGCTGTTGGTGGACGAGTTCGTCGGGGTCACGCCGAAGGAGCGCTGGCGGTCCGTGGCGAGCACCCGGCGCACGTCGCCGTTGAGGCCCGCGCGCTTGCTCATCGGATAGGTCATGCGGGCCAGGAACGTCAGCTCGTCGCGGCGGGTCTCGTTGATCTTCGTGCTCCGACCGTCCGCGAACTGGAAGTTCGGATTGACCGCCAGGCGCTGGGAGATCTCGAGCGAGAGGATCGAGTTGGCCTGGTACTGCTCACGGAGCAGGAGGTCGAAGGTGTTGAACTCGCTGGACTTTCCGAAGCGGCGCACGTCGCTGATCTGGCGGAACGACCCGCGCGACTGCAGGCGGATGATGTGATTGAGGTCGAGCCGCAGCTTCTGGGAGAGCTGGGTCTGGATGTTGGTGTTGATGTTGTAGATGAACGAGAGCTGGTCGCGATCGGACGAGAACGTGAAGAACTGCTGCGCCGCCGTCGCACTATTGCTCTGCGTGACGTTCCACATCGAGCCCGGGCGGGCATTCCAGTTCCACGCGACCGAATACGTGCGCAGCCGGGCATTGTTGATCGACGACGTGCTCTTGATGTTGACCAGGTCGCTCTGCTCGATGGCGAAGGTGACCCCCGTGTCGAACGACTTGGTGGCCTTGTAGAGGAGGTTCAGGCTGCCGCGCACGCGCAACTGGTCCTGGTTCGAGGGCGCCACCGCCGTGGGCTGCGCCGAGCGGAAGTCAACGTAGCTGCGCCGGCTGAGGTAGACGCCGAGGGACAGGCGGGCGTCCGACTTCATCGAGAGCTTGCGCGCGAGGTCGCCGTCCAGCCTGCGCTGGAGGTTGGACTCGACGTAGCCCGGGTCGCGACGCGTGTAGTCATTGTCGGTCACCGATTCATCGTAGCGGATCGACGTATTGACCCCGAACTGGACCCGCCGGAAATCCGCCGTGACGCCCCGGCGGTCGACCAGCGAGGAGCGATCGGCCTCGGCGGTGTAGACCTGCCGGCTGCGCGCGATCGTACCGCCCAGGTTGAGCGTCGTCGCCTGCGGCAGGCTGAAGTGCAGGCCGAGCGCGCCGTCGTCGTTCACGCCGTCGATCTTCTCCCGCAGCGTCGTCAGCGAATCGCTCAGGGGGTCGAGCGCGACGCGGGCCGGCCGCCTGAGCACCGAGCGCTGGCTCGAGAGCCGGGCATCGGCGCTGAACATGCGGCTGACGTGGATGTTCGAGGCGACGTGGATGTTGGTGTTCAGGTTGCGATCGTCCTGCTGGAACGTCGGGTCATCGATCACGGTCGAGCGCAGCCGGGAAGCCTGCTGGGTGATGTCGAAGTTCACGTTCGAGCCGCTGCCCCACGTGCGGGACGTGCTGGCATAGAAGTCGAACGACGTGCCCTTGCTCTGTTGCGTCGACTGGTTGTTGCGCAGGTAGCCATACGACGCCACCGAACGCAGCGGAAACGCCCCCAAATTGCTGTTGAAGCGCACCTGCCCCGAGAAGTCATCGACGTTGGATCGGGTCGAGGTGAAGTTCCTGGATTGCGCGTTGTCGCTCACGCGCTGGATACCCAGGCGCCCGCCCAGGCGCAGGGCCCGCGAGACGCGGTAGGCGAGCTCGTTCTGGGTCTGGCTATTGCGGTTAACGCGGCCGACCCGGGCCTCGCGTCCGACCGAGGCATTGGTCACATTGGCGAACTCGAGGCGGCCGCGCTGGGTGTAGATGTCGATGCCCTGGCTCCAGTTGCGGTTGGAACGGTTGACCGAATAGCCGGAGTTGTAGATCACCGGCCCGCCCTGGCGACTGCGGTCGAGGATCGAGCGATTGTTGCCGAACGTGCCCCCGGCCTCGGCTTCGGCGTCGGCCTCGGCCACCGAGTCGGCGAAGGCGGTCGAGTCGGCCACGTGCGTGGAGTCCGCCACCCGCAGTGAATCGGCCAGGCGCAGGGAATCGGCGGGGGAGAGCGCCTCTCCCTGGGCGCGCACGAAGTCCACGCCCAGGACGAGCACGAGCGCAACCGCGACGCAGGCCGCGAGCGGCGCGAGCGCGGGAAGGAGGGCTGGGCTCTCGGACCGGCGCAGGACGCCGCGTTCGGACATGGCTCACCGGGTTGGGGCGATGTCGAGCCGGCCGAGGGCGGGGCCGGAAGGAGGTCTGGCCCGACCCGGTCCCCGGGGGACTGGGTCGGCGCCTGACCGAGCACCGGGGACCGTACCGTGAAAGCGGCTTCGACGGCCAGCCGAAAATGCTGTCGCGCCCACGGTTGCGGCCCCCCGGAGGGCATGCTAGATTGCCTCCACGAGGGGTGTTCCGGGGCCAGAATCCCGGGGTCGGTGGCGGCCCGACCCCTGTTGCCCGCACGCAGTTCCGCACCCACCCCATCCTGCAATACCGAAACGCTAGCGCACGGACCGGCGCCCAGGACGGAGAAGCCATGAGGCCGATGACGTTTCTGCACAACCTGATGGGATTCCTCTCCACCGATGT
>JBDTYW010000364.1:0-3022 GCA_040005445.1 Candidatus Eiseniibacteriota bacterium | reverse complement strand
GCCCTACGTCTACGTGCAGGCCACGCGCCTCAGCCCGAACCAGGTCGTGATCTGGCGCTACCAGGCGAGCGGGTCCCTGAGCAATCCCGACGCGGCATCGCTGACGATCAACCCCGCCTCGCGCCATACCGTGCTCACCGTGCCGGATAACGCCCCCAAGCACAATGGCGGCACGCTGCGCTTCGGGCTCGACGGCATGCTGTATTCGGGAATCGGCGACGATGACGTCCCGTGCAATGCCCAATCGCTCTCCAGCCCGAACGGCAAGATCCTGCGCCTCGATGTGTCCGGGATCCCCGCGGGGCCGGGCGGGGCGCCGCCCTACGCGGCGATCACTCCGGTCGACAATCCGTTTGTGGCCCGCGCCGACACGACGGCGCGATTGGTGTGGGCCTACGGGCTGCGCAACCCGTTCGCGTTCGAAGTTGATCCCGCGACGGGCTGCCTCGTGATCGGCGACGTGGGCAACGAGAGCTGGGAGGAGGTCGACCGCGCCTGCTCGGGGGGGATGAACTTCGGCTGGCCGCTGTACGAGGGGCCGGTGCGCCTGGCGGTCTCCTGCGCGAGCCCGGACACGATCGGCCTCGTCCCGCCGATCTACGCCTATCCGCACATCTCGCCAGGCTGGGCGATCGTCGGCGGCCCCGCGTACCACGCGCCCGCCGGAGCGGAGTCCCCCTACCCGGCGTCGTACGAGGGCACGATTTTCGCCGGGGATACGTGGCGCTCGCTGGTGAAGCACATCGTCCCCTCCGGCCCGGGCTGGGCGCTCGCGGCTCCCCTGCCGGGGCAGGCCGACCCGGAGAACTGGGAAACCGGCGCGGCATGGATCACGCACCTCGAGGTCGGGCCGGACGGATCGCTCTGGTACACGAGTCTCGAGAGCGCCAGCGGCGGGCCGGGCGAGGTGCGGCGCATCATCTACTACCCGCCGTCGGTCGGGGCGCCCGCGTCCCCGGCGGGCGAGGTGCGGCTCGCCGCGCCGCGCCCGTCGCCGGCGCGCGGGGCGGTCACGATCGCCTGGTCGCTCCCCGCGCCCGCGCGCGTCGAGGTCGCGCTGCTCGATGCGCGCGGCCGCGCGGTCAGGAATCTCGTGCGTTCGGGTGGACGCCTGAGCCCGGCGGGCGCCGGCGCGGCGCAATGGGACGGCCTCGACGATCGCGGCCTCGCCGCGCCGCCGGGCGTGTACTTCGTGCGCCTGACCGCGGGCGCGGTCGAGCGACGGGAGCGGCTGGTCTTCCTGCGCTAGGGCTTGCTCTCGGCTGCGCCCTCGGCCGCCCAATCATCTGCCACGGTCCGCCCCTGCCCGTAAGCCTTGAACAGCTTGCCCCAGTCGCTCTCGAGGATCTTCTCCACGCGCGGTTTTCCGACGAACGGATACCAGTAGGCGTCGTGGTACAGGCGGCTCGCGGCGAACGCCCAGGGCACGATCGGCGTGCGCAGCAGGAAGTGCTCGAGCGGCTTGAGCGGTCCCCAGTAGATGAGCTTCTGCCCGCGGCTGGCGAGCGTGTCCTCGTTCGAGGAGAACTTGAGGTTCACGCCCGAGACGTCGTCCCCCACCATTTCGATCTCCGCCGGATCGCCCACGCCCAGGCCGGCCTCGTGCGCCAGACGGATGTACTTGAGGCTCATCGGGTCGATGCCCATCAGCCTCGCGGCGGTGGCGTCGATCGCGACCATGTCGTTCGAGGCCAGCAGCAGGTTCGCGATGTGCGGGCGCATGGCGCGCGGGCCGGGCCCGTCGCCGGCGATCGAGCCGTCCATCACCGCGAACAGGCCGGGGTGAATCTCCTTCTGGATCGCAAGCAGGTCGACCAGCGTCTCGTGGATCACGGCGTGCGTCCAGTGGCGGTTCTCCTGGAGCAGTCCGCCGAACGCGTTCTTCATCGCCCCGGTGGTGGTCGTGAACACGTGCGTCTTGAGCGTGGGCATGTGGATGACGTTCGATCCGATCAGTCGTTCCGGGACGAGGATCCCCTTCGGGAACACGTCGTTGAGCACGCTCATCTTCGCCTTTGGCTCGTACTTCACCCACTTCGTGGGCTTCTCGTTGAGGTACTGGATCTCAATGCCCTCGCGATCGAGCACCGGCTGGAGGTTGTTGTTCACCGCTCCCACCCGGCAGTCGACGACCACGGTGCGGTTCTGCGCCGCGTAGATCTTCTCGCGCGCATGGCCGTCGGCGAGCAGCTTCGTGATCACCGCGTCGAGCTGCCACGGCGTAGTCGAGCACGCCGGCATGTAGACGTGCCAGGAGATGTTGATGCGCAGCGAGACCTCGGGACCGACCGGCAGGGCCTCGCGCATGCCGGCGAGTTCCATGACGCGCGCGTAGTCCTGCTGGACGGTCTGGGGGGTGGTGCGGACGACGGCAACCTTTGAACGGGGGGTCATCGAACTGCCTCCTGGGCATGCGCCGCGTCGGCGGCCTCAGCCTGCTTGACGAGTTCGCGGGCGATCACCAGGCGCTGGATCTCGCTCGCCCCCTCGTAGATCTCGGTCACGCGCGCGTCGCGATAGTAGCGCTCGACCGGGTATTCCTTCACGTAACCGTAACCGCCGTGGACCTGGATCGCGCGATGCGCGCAATAGGTCGCGGCCTCGGACGCGTAGAGCTTCGCCATCGAGGCATCCAGCCGATGCGGCCGGCCCATCGCCCGCTTCCACGCCGCTCGCATGGTCAACAGGCGCGCGGCGGCGACCCGGCGCTCCATCTCCGCGATCATGAACGCCACCGGCTGGTGCTCGTGCAGCTTCTTGCCGAAGGTCTCGCGTTGCTTCGAGTAGCGCACGGCCTCGTCGAACGCCGCCGCCGCGATGCCGAGCGACTGCGCCGCGATGCCGATGCGGCCCCCGTCGAGTGTGGACATCGCGATCTTGAAGCCCTGCCCCTCCTCGCCCAGGCGGTTCGCCACCGGCACCCGGCAATCCTGGAGCGCGAGTTCGGTCGTGACCGAGGCGCGCAGGCCCATCTTGTCCTCGTGCTTGCCGACCGAGAAGCCGGGCAGGTCGGGCGTCACGA
>JBDTYW010000363.1:0-3056 GCA_040005445.1 Candidatus Eiseniibacteriota bacterium | reverse complement strand
CGACCGCGTGGTCGAGCACCTCGTGGATCTCGCGCGCGAGCCGCTCGCGCTCGTCGGCCGCGAGCGTGTGCACGAGCCGGCGCGGCCCGATGCGCGCGCGGAACAGCGCCTCGCACGCGTAGATGTTGCCGATGCCGGCGATGCGTTTCTGGTCGAGCAGCAGGTGCTTGATCGGCCCGCTGCAGCGCGCGAACAGCACGCCCAGCCGCTTGCCGTCGAGGCGCTCGGCCATCCGGTCGAGGCCCATGCCGGTCGGGCCGATCGCCTGCGCGTCGGGGACGCCCGCCTCGGCCCAGTCGATCATGCCGAAGCGCCGGGGGTCCTCGTAGGAGAGCGCGCTCCCGTCGTCGAAGCGCAGCACCGCGTGGGTGTGGGCCGGCAACCCGCGCGGCGGGCCCGGGTCGCTCGCGTGGAAGCGAAAGTGTCCGGTCATTCCCAGATGGGCGACCAAGCGCGCGCCGCCGTCGAGGTCGATCAGGAGGAACTTGCCGTGGCGCCTCACGCCCTCGATCGTGCGCCCGGGCGCGTGCCGCACGAGTGCGGCGGGCACGGTCTTACGTAGCGCGAGGCCCGAGAGCCAGACGGAACGCACCCTGCGGCCGATCACGTGCTGCTGGAGCGCGCGCCGGACGGTCTCGACTTCGGGGAGTTCGGGCATGGCCCGACACTAGGGAGTCGGCGCGCGGGTGTAAAGCTGCGGCGGGGAGATCAGGCTTGCCACGCGTTCGGCGGGGTGCGTCTACTCCACGCAATGAGGATCCCGGCGCTCTTGCTCGCCCTGGCCTGCGCATGCGCGCCGCACTTCGCGCTCGCCCAGGCGTACAAGGCCTCGGTTCTCTACTCGGAGCCGGCCGAGTCGACTGCCGCGCCGGCTGGAATCTCCGCACCGGAGCCCGAACCCCCGCGGACCCCGGCGTTCCACGCGCCGAGCGTTCGGCGATCCCAACCGATCATCCTCGCTCCGATTCTCGGCAGCCTCGCCGGCGGGATTGGCTTGGCCTACGCGGGCCTCGCGCTCGGGTATGCGGGGAATCCAAATACCCAGGACATTTCGGTCGGGGCGATCGCGGGCTTTGTACTCGGGGAGATGATCGGTGTGCCGCTCGGCGCACACCTCGGCAACGGGCGACGGGGAAATTTCGCAGGGGATCTCGGAATCTCGGTCCTCACCGGCCTGGCCGGAATCGGTCTCGGAAGTCTCGACTCCGGCGGCGGGGCCTACCTCCTCGGCGCCGCCGGACAGATCGCGCTCACCATCGCGAACGAGCGCGCGACCGCGCGGCGGCGCCTCGCGCGCGAAGCCGCTGCCGCGCCCTGAGCCACAAGCCTTGCCCGCCGCGCGCATGCCGTGTCAAAGTGCGCGCGTGAGCGCTCCCAACAGGAAGGTCTTCGACGAGGTCGCGGCGCTGGCGACCGAGCAGCGCAATCCGCGCACGATGGACCTCGACCGCCTGTCGACGCGCGAGGTGCTCGAGCGCATCAGCGCCGAGGACGCGACCGTCGCCGCGGTCGTGAAGGGCGAGATCCCGCACATCGAGCAGGCCGTCGAGCTGGCGCACGCCGCGATCGTGGCGGGCGGGCGCGTGCTCTACGTGGGCGCCGGGACGAGCGGCCGGCTCGGGGTGCTCGACGCGGCCGAGTGTCCGCCGACGTTCGGCACGCCGCCCGAGTGGATCCAGGGGATCATCGCCGGAGGCTACGGCGCGCTGATCCAGGCGGTCGAGGGGGCCGAGGACAGGGAGGATGACGGCGCCGAGCAGATGCGCCGCGCGAAGGTCGAGCCGCGCGACTTCGTGCTCGGCATCGCGGCCTCGCGCCGCACCCCGTTCGTGGTCGCCGCGCTCGCCGAGGCGCGCAAGCTGGGGGCGCGCACCGGGCTTTTGACGTGCACGCCGCGCAGCGAGGTTACGATCCTGCTCGATGTCGCGATCTGCCCGGTGGTCGGCCCCGAAGCGATCATGGGCTCGACCCGCATGAAGGCGGGCACGGCGCAGAAGCTCGTGCTCAACATGATCTCGACCGCGACCATGGTGCGCTTCGGCAAGCTCTACGAGAACATGATGGTGGACCTCGGCGCGAACAGCCAAAAATTGATCGAGCGCGGCCGCCGCACGCTGATGACGGTCACCGGCCTCGACTACGCCGCCGCCTGCACGCGCCTCGAGGAGGCGGGAGGCCACGTCAAGACCGCGATCGTGATGACGCTCGCGGGAGTGGACGCCAACGCGGCCCGAGCCCGGCTCGAGGCGGCGAACGGATTCGTGCGCAGCGCGATCGAAGGAGGAGCCGCTCGATGAATGGACTCGTGAAGCGCGCCCTGCCGGCACTCGTGCTCGCTCTGCTCCTCGCCGGCTGCGGCGGCGGCAAGGGCGAGAGCAAGCGGGAAGTCGTCGTGTTCTGGCAGTTCTTCCCGGCCGAGCAGATCCAGCCCGTGCTCGACGAGTTCAAGCGCCAGAACCCCGACCTTGATGTCGAGATGGAGCAGCTCACCTGGCAGAGCGGCCTCGAAAAGATCACCGCCGCGACCGCCGCGGGCAACGTGCCCGACCTGTGCGAGCTGGGCTCGACCTGGTTTCCGCGCTTCGCCGCGCAGGGCGCGCTCGCCGACTGGAGCGACTCGACCGCGCCGCTCGCGGCCGAGATGGTCCTCGCCGACATGGTCAAGGTCGACGGCAAGTCGTACGGCCTGCCGTGGGTCGTGGGCACGCGCGCGCTGTTCTGGAACAAGGACCTGTTCGCGAAGGCCGGCCTCGACACCACGAAGGCACCTGCGACCTGGGCCGAGCTGCTCGACGCGTCGCGCCGCGTGAACGCGCTCGGCGGCGGCATCGCGGGCTACGGCGTCAACGCCGGGGAACGCTATGTGCTGTTCAAGAAATTCATGCCCTACGCCTGGGGCAACGGCGGCACGCTGCTCACGCCCGATGGCAAGGGCTCGGCGTTCGATTCCAGGGCCAACGTCGAGGCGCTGGAGTTCCTGCTCGCGCTCGCGAAGGTCGGCCGCGTCGACAAGCAGGACCAGCTCGACGAGGCGTTCATGCAGGGCAAGCTCGGCG
>JBDTYW010000362.1:0-3059 GCA_040005445.1 Candidatus Eiseniibacteriota bacterium | reverse complement strand
AGCGGTCGACCTTCGAGGGATCCTTGCCGGAGAGCGCGCCGCCGCCGTGGCTGCCCATGCCGCCATAGGTGTCGACAATGATCTTGCGGCCGGTCAGCCCGGTGTCCGCCTTCGGGCCGCCGTTGACGAAGCGCCCGGTCGGATTGACGTAGATCTTCTTCTCGAGCGTCTTCCAGTCGACCAGCCGCTTCGGCAGGAGCGGCTTCAGGATGTGCTCGATGACGTCCTCGCGGATGGTCTTGAGCTTGACGTCCGGGTGGTGCTGGGTCGAGACCACGACCGCGTCGATGCGCACGGGCTTGTGGTTCTCGTACTCGACCGTGACCTGCGACTTGCCGTCGGGACGCAGGTAATCGAGCTTGCCGCTCTTGCGCAGCGAGGCGAGGCGCTCGCAGATGCGGTGCGCCAGCATGATCGGCAGCGGCATCAGCTCCTTGGTCTCGCGGCAGGCGTAGCCGAACATCAGCCCCTGGTCGCCCGCGCCGCCCGTGTCGACGCCCATCGCGATGTCGCCCGACTGGTCGTCGATCGAGGTGATCACCGAGCAGGTCTCGTAGTCGAATCCGAACGCCGCGTCGGTGTAACCGATCTCCTTGATGATCTCGCGCACGAGCGACGGGATTTCGACGTAGGTGCGGGTCGTGATCTCCCCGGCCACGAACGCCAGACCCGTGGTGACCAGCGTCTCGCAGGCGACGC
This sequence comes from Candidatus Eiseniibacteriota bacterium, assembly GCA_040005445.1. Taxonomy (GTDB): domain Bacteria; phylum Eisenbacteria; class RBG-16-71-46; order RBG-16-71-46; family DASYSL01; genus JANPEF01. Next base: position 2,360 of record JBDTYW010000362.1, on the reverse strand, counting down.
GGCCGCGCGGATCGCCCGCAAGGATGGCGTCGAGAATGCCGTCCGAGATCTGGTCCGCGACCTTGTCCGGATGTCCTTCGGTCACCGATTCCGACGTGAAGAGGTGCGGCTCTGCCATGGAATCTCCCTTGCTCACGTTTGCAGGGCCCCCGCGCGTCATCCCATGCGCACTTCGGAGGAGTCCCCGACGTTCAGATGGCGAAACGTCCCGCGCACCAGCGCGTTCTCGCCGATCACCGAGCCCTCGAGCAGGATCTGCTCGACGACGGCGTCCTCGTTCACGATCGAGTCGCGTACGATTGCCGCGCGCACGACGGCGCGCGCGGCGATCGACACGAACGGTCCCACGATCGAGCGCTCGATCACCGCGGTCGGGTCGATCGCGACCGGCGGCACGAACACCGAGCCCTCGGGCGCCTCGACCTGGTGGGGCCCGGCCTTGAGCTCGAGCAGCTCGCGGTTGGTCTCGAGCAGCGTCTCGGTCTTTCCGCAGTCGTACCATCCGTCCACCGTGAACGGGCGGATGCGGTGACCGCGTTCGATCATCAGCTGCAGGGCATCGGTCAGCTGGTACTCGCCCTTGGTCCGGATGTCGCGGGCGACCAGCGTGTCGAGCGCCTCGAACAGCATCGGCGTGTCCGCGATGTAGTACACCCCCACGATCGCGAGGTTCGACGTGGGCTGGTCGGGCTTCTCGACCAGGCGCACGGCAATGCCGTCCTTCACCTCGACGATGCCGAAGCGGCGCGGATCCTCGACCTCCTTGACACCGATGCGGCTCTCCGCGCCGCCGACGATCTCCGAGAAGTCCGCCCGGAAGATCGTGTCCCCGAGGACGATGAACGCCGGGTGCGGCTCGACCAGCGAGCGCGTCATGCGCACGGCATGCCCGAGGCCGAGGCGCTCCGGCTGGTCCACGTACGAGCGGTTGAGGTGCGCGTAGTGGGCATCGACGTACTCGCGGATGTGCTCGCCCATGTGGCCGATCACCAGCACCACGTCCCGGACGCCCAGGCGCTCGAGGTCGTCGAGGATGTGGGCGAGGATCGGCCGGCCCGCGACGTGAATCAGCGCCTTGGGCATGGTGTGGGTGTGGGGCCGTAACCTCGAGCCCACGCCCGCGACCGGAATGATCGCGCGCGTGCCGCGAGCTGGGCTCATCAGGGGGTCCTCCCTCGGTCCGGTTGCGCGGGCCTGGACGCGGCGCCCAGTTCCCGCTTGAGACGATCAATCTTCACGATGGGCGTCGGATCGACGCCCGCCAGCACGGCCAGGTAGTAGCTCATCCAGTCGCCCACCTGGACCAGCGACAGGAGGCGCGCCAGCGCCGATTCTCCGGTCGACTTGACCTCGTGGGACTCGATCCCCTCCTCCGCCAGGATCGCCCTCGTGATCTCCCTGCGGCGGACGATGCGCGGCGCGTCCGACGCGTCGGCGAGGAACACCGCCGCACAGCGCGCGTGCAGGTCGGGCAGCGCCTGCCAGCCCACGATCTCGTTGTGGTTCATCTCGGGCAGGGCCGCGTCAAACGCCGGCGTCTTGGCGTTCTCGTTGACCTGGCCCTTCCACCGGCGCGCGACTGCGGCCGCGGGTCCGGCCGACCCGTAAACGACGACGGCGCGACCCACGAGGGCGCGCGCCAGCGCCTTGGCCGGATTCCCGGCCTCCGGGGCGGCCGGAGCCAGACGGGCGTTTCCCTCCTCGAGAACGGCGAGCGCTTCGAGCCAGGCCGCCTCACCTTCCCCGGGGTCGCCCAGCGCTTCGAGCAATCGGGCCAGGGACACGACAGAATAACCGAGCGCGGCGCGCGGGGGAAGGCCCGCGGGGAGCCCCCGCCACGGGGCGTTCGCCGCGTCCAGCCGCGCCGCCAGCACCCCGCCCGTGGTCACCCCGACGCGCCTCAGCCCGCGCGCCTCGGCCGCCTCCAGCAGGGCGAGCGTCTCCTCGGTCGTGCCGGAGTAGCTCGAGAGCACGGCGAGGGCGTTGCCGGCCACTGCGGCCGGCCACCGGTAGTCCCGCACCACGAGCGTCGGGAACGGCAGCCGGTCCTGGGCGAGGCCGAACACGAGGTTGCCCGCGATTGCCGATCCGCCCATGCCCCCGAGCGCCAGGAGGGACGGCGCCGGCATACGCGGCCACGGATCGGCGTCGAGTGCCGCGCGCTGGGCGCGCACCTGCGCCGGCCACGCCGCGATCAGGCCCGCCATGTCCGCGCGATCGATCGACCGGCAGTCCGCTTCAGTCAGGCTCGCGATCGCCATCGTCCCCCCTCGCTTCCCCATCGTCCCCGTTACCCGCGCGCAGGATCGCGGGCATGTGGGGATCGAGTTCGCGCGCGAGCAGTTCCTTGATCGCGCGCG
>JBDTYW010000361.1:0-3060 GCA_040005445.1 Candidatus Eiseniibacteriota bacterium | reverse complement strand
GACGGCTGGGTGCGCTTCATCGCGCTCGACTCGAACCCGATGACCGACGAGGCTCACCTGTGGTCGCGCGCAGACGAGATCGCCGCTACCAACGAGCAGTTTGATTGGCTGGCCGAGCGCCTCAAGGAGCACAACGGTCCCGCCATCGTGCTCATGCATCATCCGCCATTCTCGGTCGGCTTCCATCGCATGGCATGGCAGGCGGACAGCGTGCTCTACAATCGGCGCGAGACCATGGTCAAGGCGCTGCGCGAGGCCGGGCTCTCCGTGCTGGTGGCGGGACACGAGCACAACTACCAGCGGGCGCTCCTCACCTCGGGTGACGCGGTGCTGGTCTGCATCGTGTCCGGAGGGGCGGGAAGTCCCCTGCACCAGATCGCGACCGGCGCGGAGGCGGCCCGCATCTTCTCCCTCTACCAGGTGCCCGGCGGGGAGTTCAAGCCGGAGAACGTGGTGAGCGCGGTGGTCTTCAACTACACGCACATGCGGATCTGGTACGGGGGCGGCGAGCTGTTCACCTACGCCGTCGACGCCGCGGGCAAGGACCGGCTGATCGATCACCTCGCGATCGACCTCAAGCGCTTCGGCAATCCGCAGATCGACCAGGACAAGATGCCGATCCCCGCGCAGAGCGGGCCGAAGGGCGCTTCCCAGCCCGCCGCCCGCCCGCCCGCCGCCGCCCCGGACACGACCCGGGGGGTCAAGCCGGTGGTCAAGCCGAGTTCCAAGCGCACCACCGTCCGGCCGAAGCAGAAGATTCCGGCTCCGGCCAAGCAGCCCCCGAAGGCGATGCCGCCGCCGACGAAACCCGATAGCTCCCACACCCCCCTGGGCTGAGGAGGAGGATCCGATGGCCGAGAATGAACAGAATCGCGCCGGGGGGGCGGCGAGCGCCGTAAGCCCTCCGGGCCCGCTCGACAAGTTCCTCAACATCTTCACCGACGTCCGGGGCGGGGAGGGCCTGTCTGCCCTGTTCCTGTTCGTGAACGTCTTCCTCCTGCTCTCGAGCTATTACCTTCTCAAGACCATCCGCGAGCCGCTCGTGCTCGCGGCGCAGGCCGGCGGCGCCGAGGTCAAGAGCTACGCCTCGGCCGCGATCGCGGTCCTCCTGCTGGCGCTCGTGCCGGCATACGGGGCGATCGCCTCGCGGGTCTCGCGCGTGAAGCTGATCAATGGCGTGACGCTGTTCTTCATCGCCTGCCTCGTCGGCTTCTTCTTCTGGTCGCGCGCGGTCGGCATTCCGGGCATGGCGGTCGAAGGCGCACCCGCGGTCCCGCCGGGCGCGGGGCAGCTTGCGCTCGGCGTCTCGTTCTTCATCTGGGTGGGGATCTTCAACCTCATGATCGTGGCCCAGTTCTGGGCGTTCGCAAACGATGTCTATTCCGTCGAGCAGGGCAAGCGCCTGTTCGCGCTGGTCGCGCTCGGCGCTTCGCTCGGGGCGATCGCCGGCTCGGTGGCGGCGAAGGGCCTGATCGTGGCCTATGGGCTGTATCCGCTGATGGGGCTCGCGGCCGCGATCCTGGGCCTGTGCATGGTGCTGACGAACCTGGTCCACGTGCGCGAGCGCTCGAAAATCGCCGCCGGCAAGGAGCGGGCCGCTGCGCCCGACGAGCCGACGAAGGCGGACGCCGACGCGCCGATTACCGGAAGGAGCGGCTTCGCCCTCGTGATGACGGACCGCTACCTGCTGCTGATCGCCTGCATGATGCTGCTCTTGAACCTGGTCAACACCACCGGCGAATACATCCTGGGCGAGACCCTGACCAACATCGCGAAGGGCATGGTCGCGCACGGGCAACTCGCCGATGCGGACATCGGCAAGTGGATCGGCAGTTTCTATGGAACCTACTTCACGTGGGTCAACGTGATCTCCGCGCTCCTCCAGGCGTTCGTGGTCTCGCGCGCGATCAAGTGGCTGGGGGTGGCCGGGGCACTGCTCGTGCTTCCGCTGGTGGCGCTCGGCGCGTATGCGACGCTCGCGTTCCTGCCGCTCCTGCCGATCATCCGGGGCGCGAAGATCGCCGAGAACTCGCTCGACTATTCGCTCAATAACACGGCACGGCAGACGCTGTTCCTGCCGACCAGCCGCGAGGCGAAGTACAAGGCGAAGCAGGCGGTGGACACGTTCTTCGTGCGCTTCGGGGACGTCGCCTCGGCGGGGCTCGTGTTCGCGGGGACGACCTGGCTCGCATTCACGCCGCGCCACTTCGCGATGGTGAACGCAGGCCTGGTGCTGCTGTGGCTCGGGATCGCGTTCGCGCTCGGCCGCGCGTTCAAGGTGAAGTCGGGCGAGACCCGGGCGGCAGAGGGCTCGCCGGCTCGGTGAGCAGCACGCGCTCGCGCGGACCCGCCAGCACGCGCAGCACGCGGCGCTGGCGGGTCTCGAGCACGCGCACCGCGTGCTCCGGGCCGAGCGGGGCGACGTCGCCCACGCGCCCGATCCGGCCGAGGCGGTTCTGGACATAGCCGCCGATGGTGACCGAGTCCTCGGTCTCGTCCTCCTCGAGTTCGATCTCCAGCAAGTCCAGCAGGTCCTCGAGCGCGAATCCGCCGGCGACGCTGAACGCACCGTCGCCGAGCGCGAGCAGCGGCGCCGCCGCGCCGGCGTCGAACTCGTCCTGGATCTCCGATCCGATCAGCTCCTCGAGCAGGTCCTCGAGCGTGACCAGCCCGCTCGTGCCCCCGTATTCGTCGACCACGATCGCCTGGTGCAGCCGCCGCGCCTGGAACTGGCGCAGGAGGAGATCGGCCGGGCTCGCCTCGGGCACGAACAGCGGCTCGCGCGCGAACTGGCGGAGCTCCGCCGACTGCGTGAGCCGGCCCTCCGCCGCGGCGAGGTCCCGGATGTGGACGATCCCGATCACGTCGTCGATCGAGCCCATGACCAGCGGATAGCGCGTGTAGCCGAGGCGGCGCGTGGTCTCGAGGTTCTCCGGCAGCGGGCGCATGGCGTCGAGGAACACGATGTCGGCGCGCGGCACCATGAACTGGCGCGCGCGCTTGCGGGCGAACTCGAGCGCGCGCTCGACCAGCCGGCGCCGCACGTCCGAGTCGCGGCCG
>JBDTYW010000360.1:0-3074 GCA_040005445.1 Candidatus Eiseniibacteriota bacterium | reverse complement strand
GTGTAGCCGAACGGGACGAGCCGATCGACGCGCTCCTCCATCTCCTGCGCGGCCTTGTCGGTGAACGTGAGCGCGAGGATCTCCGAGGGCTCGGCCCTGCGCGAGGCGATCAGCCACGCGATCCGGCGCGTCAGCACGCGGGTCTTGCCGGTGCCCGCTCCGGCGAGCACGAGCAGCGGCCCCTCGCCGTGGGTCACCGCGGCGCGCTGGGCGGGATTGAGGTCTTCGAGCAGGTCGATCTGCGGGAGGGGCGTGGTCACCCCGCCAAACTAGCAAAGCAGAGGGACGGGCACCACCGCCCGGGCAGCGTCCCCTTGCCGCCGCGCGGGTCCGGCCCTAGATTGGCGGCATGTCCCGACTCACGGATGCGTCGCGCTACGGCTTCGCCCTCACCTTCGCCCTGCTCCTGGCCGCCCCGGGTTGTGGGCGGCGCTCCGACGACAACGAGCCGCACCCCGGCGGCACGCTCACGATTGCGCAGCGCGACTCGTTCGCCACGTTCGATCCGGCGTTCGCCTGGGATCCCGAGAGCACGCCCTATCTCGACCTCGTGTTCGAGGGCCTGGTTGCGTTCGACGATTCCGGGCGTGTGCGGCCCGCCTGCGCGCGCGAGATCCACGTCAGCCCCGACGGGCTGACCTATCGCTTCGTGCTGCGCCCGGGCCTGCGCTACGCGGACGGCTCGAAGGTCGCCGCGCGGGACTTCGCCTACGGGCTCGGGCGGCTGTTCCGCACCGGCGCCTTGCGTTCGCCGGGCGCGCCGCAATTCGTCGCACTCGAGGGCGCGCTCGATCGGGGGACGCGCAAGGCGCCGCCGCTCGGCGCCACCGCGCCCGACTCGGCGACGGTGGAGCTTCGCCTCGCGTGGCGCGACCCGTTCCTGCTCGAGAAGCTCGCCCAGCCGCGTTACGCAGTCCCGGTGCCCGAGAGCCTGGAGGCACTCCTGGGGGCGTCTTACGGCGCGTTTCCGGCGACCAACGGTCCATACGCGCTGGAGCGGCTCGGCCGCGACACGCTGCTGTTCGTGCGCAACGCCCACTTCGATCCCGGGCTCGCGGACGCTCGCGCGGCCATGGCGGCGCGCGGCTTCGCCGACACGATCCGGGTCCTGACCCATCGTACGGCCAGGCAGACCCTGCTCGGGCTCGAGAGCGGGCGCGTCCAGCTGGTGTCGCCGCCGCCGCTCGAGTACGCGGATCGCCTGGCCCGCACCGCGAGCCTGTCGCGGGTGCGCGGGACGTCCGATCCCCCGGTGCGCTGGATCCTCGCGCTCAACGCGGAACTGGCTCCGGTCGCAAAGCGCGACGTGCGCCAGGCGGTGGCGTGGGGCCTCAACCGGCAGCGATTGGTCGAGGAATTCGGGGATTATGCAACTCCGGTGCGCGGGTTCGCGCACGGCGACGACGGCGGGGGCCAGGCGCCCGGGTACGACCCGGCGCGAGCGCGCCAGTTCCTCGAGGCGGCGAAGCAGTACACGGGCGTCCGCGTGGCGGTCACCGTGCCGCGCGCCAGCACGTTCGCGGCCGGGCTCGACGCCCTGACCACGGGCCTGGCCCGCGCCTCGATCCAGGTCGACGGGGTGGCGCTGCCCCGCTCGGAGTGGGCCCGGGCCGCGCTGGCCCGGCGGGGGGCGCAGGCCATCCTCGTACCCTGGCAGTCGCCCTCCCGGGACGACCTGGACGGGCTGGCGGCGCTCCTGCTCAACCGCGGCCTGCGCTCGGGCTGGGCGGGGAACGTGGCCTGGTATCACCCGGATTCCGGCCTCGATTCGCTGCTGCTGCGGGGGCTCCGGCAACCCGACCCGGTATCCCGGCAGGCGATCGCCGGCCAGGTGGGCACCCTGTTGGAGTCCGATGTGCCATTTTTGCCGCTCGCCGGGATCGACGAAATTGCCGTCGTCCGGGCCCCCTGGACGGGGGCGGTGTTCCACCCGCGGCGCGGCCTCGACCTGCGCCGGGTTCGCCGGGGAGGCGGGGCTCCAACTTCTTGACAACAAATCGTTAAGCAGATACTGTTTTGTCGAATCTCAGCCCGGACATTCCGGCGAAATGAGCCCTCCGTTTCGTCCGTCCACCCGATCCTCCCTTCTGTCGGGGTCATGCTCCCGCGCATGTTGCGCGGGGTCGTCGTCCATCCAGGTGCTTCCGGGTCGCCGTCCTTATCGTTCTACTGGTCGTTCGCAGGAGATCCCGATGCCACTGTCTTGCTCGAAGCCTCTGCCGCGGATCGCTCTTGGCGCCGCGGTCGCCCTCTGCGCCGCGCTCGCCTTCGCGCCCGGCATCGCGCGCGCCGACGTCACCCGCAGTTTCAACTTCTCGCCCTCGTCCGTCGTGGTGAACGCCACCCCGGCCGGCGTGGTGGTGGCGATGGAGGGCGCGGTCCCCGAAGGCGCCCCGGGCGCTCCCGAGTTGCCGGTGGTCCCGGTGTTCGTCGAACTCGCCGCCGGTCAGCGCGCGCGCTCAGCGACGGTCGTGGCCAGCGGATGGACGAGCCTCGGCACCGCCCCGGGACGCCTGCGCACCGCGGCGGCGGTCACGCCGGGCTTCCCGCGCCTGGGCAGTAACGCCGACCCCTCGATCTACGGATCGGCCGACTGGTTCCCCGCGCGCGCGGGCACGCTCGGCCCGACGGGGATCATGCGCGGTCGCCCGCTCGCGACGCTGGCGCTCCACCCGGTGCGCGTGCGGCCGCAGACCGGCGAGCTCGAGATCGCGACGCGCATCGAGGTCCGCGTCGTCACCGAGACCGATCCCGATGCCGAGCTGTCGCCGCGACGGCGGGTGGTCCCCGAGTGGGAATCCCAATTCGACCTTTCGGCCGGCAGCTATGGCCGCGGCCTCGAGCATCTCGCCCCGGAGGTTTACCCGGGCGCCCGGATCGAGCCCGCCTCCGGCATGCGGACGCAGGCCGCCCGCGGCGGTTTCGCCCCGACGTCGGTGCCGAGCGTCGAGGGCAGCCCGGTCCAGTACCTGATCATCACGAACGCCGCGATGTCGGCCCAGCTCCAGCGCCTCGCCGACTGGCGCACGCGGACGGGCGTGCCGACGATCGTGCGCACGGTCGAGTTCATCCAG
>JBDTYW010000359.1:0-3079 GCA_040005445.1 Candidatus Eiseniibacteriota bacterium | reverse complement strand
CGTAGGCTTCACCCTCGAGTTCCATCACGGTGCGCGCGGGCAGGCGCGACAGCACGCGGTTCAGCGCATCGAGCAGGTGGAACAACGTCGCGGGCGCGAGCGGCAGCGGCCCGGCCTCCTCGTCGCCCGGAACCATCCCGCGCTCGTACTCCAGACGGCGGTGCTCCTCGCGCGACTTGAGCGTCGAGGACGCCTCCTTGAACTGGCGGTACTCGAGCAGGCGCTGGACCAGCTCGACACGCGGGTCGATCTCCTCCTCCTCGCCGCGGGGCGGGGTCGGCAGGAGCATCCTCGCCTTGACGCGCATGAGCGTCGCCGCCATGACGAGGAACTCCCCCGCGACGTCAAGGTCGAGCAGCCGCATGAGCTCGATGTACGAAAGGTACTGCTGCGTGATGCGCGCGATCGGGATGTCGTAGATGTCGATCTCGTCGCGCTGGATCAGGTGGAGGAGCAAGTCGAGCGGCCCCTCGAAGCGTTCGAGCTTCACCTCGTAGGCGCCCATGTCAGTTGCCTCCCCCCTTCGGATCCACCAGCTTCATGGCCGCGCGCACGCGCTCCATCGTCGCCTCGGCCTCGCTGCGCGCACGCTTCGCGCCGTCGTGGAGCACGTCCCACACCACGTCCGGCGACTTCGCCCACTCGGCGCGGCGCTCGCGGATCGGGGCGAGCTTCTCGGACATGAGCTGCGCGAGGTGCTTCTTGTCGTCGACGCAGCCGAGCTGCCCGGCGCGGCACAGGTCGCCGATTGCCGGCGCCTCGTCCGCGTTGAACAGTCGATGATACTCGAACACCACGCAACCTTCCGGATGCCCCGGGTCGGTCTTGCGGATCTTCGTCGGGTCGGTGAACGCGGTCTTGACCCGGGCGGAGATCTCCTCGGGCGAGTCGGACAGCAGGATCGTGTTGCCGATCGACTTCGACATGCGGCCGCCGTCGAGTCCCCGCAGCCGCGGGAACTGCGTCAGGCGGGCTTCCGGCTCGGGGAACACCGGGTCGTCCGCGGGGCAATACAGGTGGTTGAAACGCCGGGCGATCTCGCGCGTGATCTCGATGTGCGGCACCTGGTCCTCGCCCACCGGCACGACCCCGGCGCGGTAGAGCAGGATGTCCGCCGCCTGCAGGCAGGCGTAGCCGAGGTGGCCGTAGCTGATCGAGCCCTCCTCCATGCCGAGATCGCGCACCTGGTCCTTGAGCGTCGGGTTGCGCTCGAGGCGGGCCTTGCTGATCAGCATCGAGAACAGGAGGTGCAGCTCCGCGTGCTCCTTGACGTGCGACTGGACGAACATCGGGCTGAGCTTCGGGTCGATCCCTGCGGCCAGCCAGTCGAGCACCATCTCGTAGATGTTCGACTGGATCTCGTCGACCTGCTCGGTGCCGGTGGTCAGCGCGTGCCAGTCGGCGACCATGTGAAAGTTCTCGTACTCGGCCTGCAGCGCGACCCAGTTCTGGAGCGCACCGACCCAGTTGCCGAGATGCAGGCGCCCGGTCGGGCGCATGCCCGAGAGGATGCGGCCCTTCGCGCCCGGTCGCAGCGTGGGCAACGTGAATGCGCGCGTCGCGGCGGCGGGCGTCTCGGGCGCGCTCACGTGAGCATGCCCTGGATCGCAGTCGCGACGAACTGGTAACCGGTCAGGAGGATTGCGCGCGGGATTCCGATCAGCACCGCGGACACCGGCGGCAGGAACACGATCGCGAGGATCAGGAACATGCCGTACGGCCGGATCGAGCGGTACACGTTGTAGGCCGAGCCGCGCAACGTGTTCTCGAGGATCCACGAGCCGTCGAGCGGCGGGATCGGGAGCAGGTTGAACACCGCCAGGATCGCGTTGATGCCGATGCCGTAGATGAGCAGGCGCGTGAGCGCGTGCCCGTCGCCGAGATAGAGCGACACCGGCGCGTAGAGGATCGTGAGTACGAGCCCGAGGAGGATGTTCGAGAACGGTCCGACGATCGCGACCTTGATCCCGTCGGCGCGCGGATTGCGCAGGTTGCGCGGGTCGACCGGCACCGGCTTGGCGTAGCCGAACAGGAACGGCGAGTGCCCGAAGAACAGGAGTGCGGGCAGGATGATGCTGCCGAACAGGTCGAGGTGCGGCAGCGGATTGAGCGTGAGCCGGCCCATCATGCGCGCAGTCGGATCGCCGTGACGGTCGGCCACCCAGCCGTGGGAGACCTCGTGGAACACGACCGAGAACACGAGCGCGACGATCTGCAGCAGGGCGTCGCCGAAATTGGGGGTTGCTGGCATCGGGATTCCCGGGCTCTCTGGACCGCGCCGGAGCCCCCGGCGCAGCGCAATTCAGCGCGAATCTAGCGGCCCAAGTGCGTGCCGGTCAAGGCATTCCGGGGCTCACACAGCGCGTCAGACGAGCCGGGCCACCACCAGCGTGAGGTCGTCGTTGAGGTGCATCTCGCCGGTGAACGCCTCGACGTCCAGGCGGATCGCCTCGACGATCTCGGCCGCCGGCTGCGTCGCCAGGCTGCGCACGAGGTCCTCGAGCCGCTGGACGCCGTACTGCTCCCCGGTCGACGTCGAAGCCTCGGTCACGCCGTCGGTGTAGAGCACCAGCAGGTCTCCCGTGGCCAGCGGCACGGGCCGCTCCTCGTACGCGGCGTCGACCAGGATGCCGAGCGCGAGCCCGCCCTCGGTCAGCCACTCGGCGCTGCCGTTCGCGCGCAGCAGCAGCGGCGGGTTGTGCCCCGCGTTGGAGAACGTGAACACGCGGTTCTTGACGTCGAGCACGCCGTAGAACGCGGTCACGAACTTGCCGGTGTCGGTGCTCTCGTAGAGCAGGCGGTTGACCTTCTCGAAGATGCGCCGGATCGCGTAGTGGTTGCGGATCTCCGCCAGCAGGCTCGCGCGGAACGCGGCCATCAGGAGCGCGGCGGCGATGCCCTTGCCCGAGACGTCGCCGATCGCGAGGCCGAGCTGGTTGTCGACGATCGGGATGAAATCGAAGTAGTCGCCCCCCACCTCGCCGTAGCTGAGGTTGATGCCGTGGAGGTCGAGCCCCTTCATGACGGGCGCCTTCTCGGGCAGGAACGACTCCTGGATGCCGCGCGCGATCTCGAGCTC
>JBDTYW010000358.1:0-3105 GCA_040005445.1 Candidatus Eiseniibacteriota bacterium | reverse complement strand
GCTCGAACACGATCTACATCCGCAAGTGGCGCCCGCAGGTGATCATCGGCGAGCTCCCGGATTCCCTGCGCCAGCGCCGGGCGTTCACGCTCGAGGACCGCGAGGCGATCCTCGCCGAGTGCCCGGCGGTGCGCGCAGTTTCGCCGTTGAACTTCCTCGATAATCCGCAGCCGGTGCGATTCCGCAAGAAGGAGACCAAGCCCACTTTCATCCTCGGCACGAGCCAGGCCTACCAGGAGACGAACGGCTACAACGTTTCCTCCGGCCGCTTCTTCACCGAGGAGGAGACGAATCACCGCTCGCAGGTGTGCGTGGTGGGGGGCGCGACGCTGGAGACGCTGTTCCCGCACCAGGAGGCGGTCGGGCAGATCGTCCACATCGGCAAGGTGCCGTTCCGCGTCGTCGGCGAGCTCGAGACGCGCGGGCGGTTCCTGGGGCAGAGCCTGGACGAGATCGTGATGATCCCGTACTCGTCCGTGCGCAAGTACTTCCCCGCCGACCAGAGTACGTTCCTCAAAGGGGACGAGGTGCTGCTGAACGCGGTCGCGGTCTCGCCCGACCGCATCGACGAGGCAATCTCCCAGATCACCGAGGTGCTCCGGCGAAGGCGTGGCCTGAAGGCGCACCAGGAGAGCAACTTTGCCGCGCTCACCGACGACACGCTGCTCAACCTCTACAACCAGGTCACGGGCGCGTTCTACCTGCTGATGATCGCGGTGGCGTTCCTGTCGCTGCTGGTGGGGGGCATCGGCGTGATGAACATCATGCTGGTGTCGGTCACCGAGCGTACCCGCGAAATCGGCATCCGCATGGCGCTCGGGGCGAAACGCTCGAGCATCCTGCTGCAATTCCTGATCGAGGCGATGGCGCTGACCGGGACCGGCGGCGCGATCGGCATCGCGATCGGCTTCACGATCGCGAAGCTGGTCGACCTCGTCACGCCGCTGCCCAGCAGCGTGCCGCTGTGGTCGGTCGCGGCCGGCCTGGCGTTCTCAGGATCGGTCGGGCTGTTCTTCGGCATCTATCCCGCGATGCGGGCCAGCCGCCTCGACCCGGTCGAAGCCCTGCGCTACGAGTAGCGCGCCCGCTTCCAGAGCAGGTATACCGGGATCCCGGTGGCGGCCATGCCGACGCCGGCCCACGCGCGCCACCCGCTCGCCGTCAGGTCGCCGCCGATCAGCACCACGGTCACGACGATGAACACGATCGGTGTCAGGGGATAGAGCGGCGTGCGGTACGGGTGGACGTCCTGGCCCGCCCGGGTGCGTCGGCGGTGGACGAAGATCGCCGCGGTGGTGAGCCCGTAGAACAGCCACGACGTGGTGACGAACCAGCCCGAGACATCCTCGAATCCCCGCGACAGCGCGAGCCAGCCGATCGACAGGCCGGCCTGGATCCAGAGCGCGAGGTCGGGCGTGCCGCGCTTGGGGTGGAGGTGGGCGGCCGGTCGCCACAGGAGGCCATCCGCCGCCATCGCCTGAGTCACGCGCGGGCCGGTCAGGATCGCGCCGTTGGTCGTGCCGAACGTCGAGATCGCGACCAGCACGGCGAGCGCCTGAGCGCCACCCTCGCCGAGCACCCGCCGCACCGTCTCCGACCCCACGGCCGGGATCGTCGCCATCTCCGCGGGGGAGAGCACGGCGTAATACGCGAGGTTCGTCAGCAGGTAGATCACGACCGTGAGCACGGTGCCGCCCAGGATCGCGAACGGCAGCACGCGCATCGGGTCCTTGATCTCGCCGGCGACGTACGTCGAGTCCGTCCAGCCGTCGTACGCGAACAGGATCGAGATCATCGCCGCGACGAACCCGAGCAGGAACGGCGGCATCGCCGGCAGGACGGCGGCGGGCTGCCCGAGATCGGCTCCGCGGTGCGGCAGGAGGAACGCCGCGCCGCACAGCAGCAGAATGCCGAGCACCTTGAGCGTGGTGAACAGCGACTGGGTCCCGGCGCCCTCGCGCACGCCGAGCGTGTTGATGGCGGTGAGCAAGAGGATTGCGGCTGCCGCGACGGCGAACTGCGTGCCGGCGGCGAGGTGCATCGCCTCGCAGAAGTAGAGCGCGAACACGGTCGCGATCGAGGCGATCACGGTCGGCTTGATGACCCACAGGTTCGCCCAGCCGAACACGAAGCCCCACAGGTCGCCGAACGCCTCGCGGATGAACACGTACAGCCCGCCCGTCCGCGGGTGGGCGACCGCGAGTTCGGCGAGCACGAGCGAGCCGGCGAGCGACAGCACGCCGCCCAGGATCCACGCCGCGAGCACGGCCGGAAGGGCGGTGATCTCCTGCGCCACCGAATGCGGCGAGCGGAAGATGCCCGAGCCGATGATGTTGCCGACCGTGATCGCGGTCGCGGCGTACAGGCCGATCTGGCGCAGCGGGATCGGGGCGGGCGAGCGCGCGGGCGCGGGCGGGGCGGTTCGGGTGTCGGACATGCGGACGTTGGTAACACCTTTCCGTCCAGTCCGAAAGGGGATATGCTGCTTGCCCTCGATCGAGGCCGTTCCACCCTAAATGCCGGAGCACCGATGCGCGCGACCCTGGTTGCCACCGTCCTCGCTGCGGGCGTGCTCGCCTCGCCAATGGCTGCTTACGCCCAAACCACCCAGCCCTACGTCTCGGTCACGAATTGCGAGCAGGTCCAGGTCAACGAGCAGGGCGCTGTGCGGCTCACGCTGTCGTTCTTCGGGAAGAGCGGCGGGTGGTATGGCATGGCCGTCCTGCCGCCCGGCGGGCCCAACTATCCCGACACCTGCTCGGTGCTCGAGGGTTCAGCGCCTCCCGGCTGGACGGTCTATCGCCAGGCCGACGGCAACCTGTACTTCCATTCTCCGGACTTCATCCCCGCAAACGTGCTCGTCGGCGGGTTCCAGGTCACGCTCAACAAGGGAACCTGCTGCAAGGGGTTCGGCTTCATCCAGGCCACACTGCTCGACAATCCGGGCACGCAGGTCTGCTTCGCGGATTGCCTCGCGGTTCCGGCCGAGCAACTCAGCTGGGGGCGGATGAAGGCGATCTACCGCTAGTCCCCGCGCCCGACCCTCCGGGGATCGAACATGTCCCGGGGCATGTTCGATATCGCCCACTTGCGCCGGCGCCTCGA
>JBDTYW010000357.1:0-3105 GCA_040005445.1 Candidatus Eiseniibacteriota bacterium | reverse complement strand
ACCGTGGCGGGAGGCTCGTCCATCTCGACGCGCTCCGGCGCGTGGACGAGTTCGATCGGCAGATGGTCCGCCTTGAGCTTGCCCAGCTCGTAGCGGACTTCGTCGAGATCCCCCAGCAACACGACCCGGAAGCGGCCCGGAAACTCCTCGAGGGCCATCACCGTACCGGGCACGACGACCGATGGACCAAAATCGCCGCCCATCGCATCGACGCCGATGACAGGGAGACGGTCCATGGGGCGCGTGCCCGGATCAGAGCTCACGCGTTCTTGGGAACGAAGATCTCTTCCTTACCGTAAAAACCGCAGCTCGCGCACACGCGATGCGGCAGACGGCGCTGACCGCAGTTGCCGCACAGGTTGGCGGTCTGGGTCTTCAGTACCCAGTTGGTGCGGCGCTTCTTGCCGCGCGTGCTCGAGTGACGTCGCTTGGGAACCGCCATGCTGCTTCTCCTTCAGGCTTGGGCGCCGGCCGCGTGCGGGCAGGGCCCATCGTTCAGATCGGCGCCACACTGGGAGCACAACCCGAGGCAATCGGGCCGGCACAGGGGCGCCATGGGTCGGGCCAGGAGCGCCGCCTCGCGCATCAGATCGTCGAGGTCGAGGTTCCGCCCGTCGTGAAAGACGACATAGTCGTCCTGTTCGAGCTCGCGCTCGTATCGTCCGCCGGTTCCGCTCTTGTCCGCGTGGAGGTTGAACGGGAACACGAGCGGCGTCTGGATGCGCTTCAGGCAGCGGGCGCATTCGTCCAGGCACTCGGTCGTCACCTCGGCAGCAACCGTGACCTGCTCCCCCGACCGGTCGGCATCAACTTCGACCTCGAACGGGGACGGCCACTCTTCGGACGGCAACCCGAGCGCGGTGGGCGGAACCGCCACGACCACCCGGTTGTGGCCGGGCTTAAGAACCGTCAGGTCAAGGCGTAACGCCACCATCATCCACTCCGGGGTTCCGGCCGCGGCAATGTACCACAGGCGCGGCTCAGGACGCTTCGGAAGTCGCGTTCCGGGCCGGCGCTGTGGCTATAACTCGTTGCCAAAGAACAACTTGATCTCGCGCGCGGCGGACGGAACCGAGTCCGATGCGTGCACCGAATTGCGGCCCTTGTCGAGGCCGAAGCGCTTGCGCACCGTGCCCTCGGCCGCCTCGGCCGGATCGGTCGCGCCGATCACCTCGCGCAGGCGCAGCGGTCCGCCTTCGCCCTCGAGCGCCGTCAGGAACACCGGGCCCGACGTCATGTAGGTGACCAGCTCGCCGAAGAACGGGCGCTCCTTGTGCTCGGCGTAGAAGGTCTCGCACTCGGCCTTCTGGAGCGTCGTGTAGCGGCCGGCGATCAGGTGGAAGCCGGCCTCCTCGACATGCGCGAGGATGCCCCCGATGAGGTGACGCTCGACGGCGTCCGGCTTGACGATGAACAGCGTGCGGTTCTCGTTCGACATGAAGGAATTCGCTCCTCTGCGAGTGGTCGAGCCTAGCGGCGCTTGCCGCGGCCCGAGGGGCGGGCCGGCTTCGATGGACGGGTGGGACGCGACTTGCGCCCCGACTTGACGAGCTTCGCGCGCGAGCGGTCGAGGCCGGCCTGCGCCTTCTTCGCCGCCTGCTGGCGCCGGGGGACCTTGCCCTTGACGCCGTCGGACTTGCGCCCGGACTTCGGGGTCTTCGCGGCCGCCGGCTTCTGCTTCGGCGCCGGTTGCGCCTTCCGCTTCTTGGAGGGCGCCTTGGGCTCGGGCTTGAGCCGCTTGCCCAGGGCCTTCGCGATCAGCCCCGGGATCTCCGAGGGAATCTTCGCCACCGGCACGCCGGCCTTCTTGAACGCGGCGATCTTCTCCGCGGCCGTGCCCGCGCCGCCCGAGATGATTGCGCCTGCGTGGCCCATGCGCTTGCCGGGGGGCGCGGTCTGCCCCGCGATGAACGCCACCACCGGCTTCTTGACGTGCTTCTTGATGTACGCCGCCGCCTCGTCCTCGTCGGTGCCGCCGATCTCGCCCATGAGGACGATGCCGTCGGTGCCCTTGTCGGCCTCGAACGCGGCGAGCGCGTCGATGAAGTTCGTGCCGTTGATCGGGTCGCCGCCGATGCCGATGCAGGTCGACTGCCCGAGCCCGGCGTGGGTCAGCAGGTGGACGACCTCATAGGTGAGCGTGCCCGAGCGCGATACCAGGCCGATCCGGCCCGGCTTGTGGATGTGGCCCGGCATGATGCCGACCTTGCACAGCCCCGGCGAGATCACGCCCGGGCAGTTCGGCCCGATCAGCCGCGGCCCGCCGCCCTTGCGGGTGGCCTGCACGCGCTTGAGGTAGTCCCACACGCCGAGCATGTCCTCGACCGGCACGCCCTCGGTGATCGCGATGATCAGGTCGACGCCCGAGTCGATCGCTTCATAGATCGCGTCCGCCGCGCCGGGCGCGGGCACGTAGATGATCGACGTGTTGGCCCTGGTCTTCGCGACGGCCTCGGCGAGCGTGGCGTAGAGCGGGATGCCCTCGAACGACTCCCCCGCCTTCGTCGGCGAGACGCCGGCGACGACCTTCGTGCCGTAGTCCTTCATGCCCTTCGCGTGGAACGAGCCGTCGCGGCCCATGCCCTGCACCACCACGCGGGTGTTCTTGTCGACCCACACGCTCATCGCGCACCTCCCTGGGCGGCCGCGATCACGGCCTTGACGCCTTCATCCATCGAGGTGGTGGCCGTCAGGCCCTTCTCGGCGAGCAGCTCCCGCGCGAGGTCCTCGTTCGTTCCGGTGAGCCGGATGACCAGCGGCACGTCGATCGTCAGGCGCTCGAGCGCGCTGATGATGCCGCGCGCGACGTCGTCGCAGCGCGTGATGCCGCCGAAGATGTTGAACAGGATCGCCTTCACCGTGCTGTCGCCGGTGATGATCTGGAGCGCGGCCACGACCTTCTCGGGGTTCGACGAGCCGCCGATGTCGAGGAAGTTCGCGGGCTCGCCGCCGTAGTGCTTGACCAGGTCCATGGTCGCCATCGCGAGGCCCGCGCCGTTGACCACGCAGCCGATGTCGCCCTCGAGCGGCACGTAGGACAGGCCGCGTTCGCGCGCCAGGATCGAGCCCGGCGTCTCGTCGGCGGTGTCGCGCATGGCCTCGAGG
>JBDTYW010000356.1:0-3106 GCA_040005445.1 Candidatus Eiseniibacteriota bacterium | reverse complement strand
GACAGAAGGACCCGCTCCTCCAGTACAAGAAGGAGGCGTTCGAGATGTTCGAGGTGCTGGTCACGGACATCGAAGAGGAGTCGGTCCGGCGCGTGTTCCGCGTCGAACTGGCCGCCGAGCCGCCGGCCGCGCCGCGCCGTAACCCGGCGCGCATGACCGCCACCAAGGAGGCGGCGTCGAGCGCGTTCTCGGCCGCGCCGCAGAACACCTCGGGGGGCGGCGTCGCCGTCGCCGAACACGAGCTCTCGACCGGCGCTCCCGCGGCGGCCGCGCGGGCCCAGGCCGCGCAGGGGATGCCGCAGGCGCCGCGTCGCCCGCAGTTCGAGCCGCGGGCCGAGCGCAACGACCCGTGTCCCTGCGGCAGCGGCAAGAAGTACAAGAAGTGCCACCTGCCGATCGACGAGGCGCAGTCCTGAGCGGGCGCGACGCGGGCCCGCAGGAGGAGGAGCGATGAACGAGCACGTGAAGGGCGTCCTGCGCCGCATCGTGCTGCAGCTTCGCGCCGCCCTCGACGGCGACGAGTTCGCGCTCGATGACCTGCACGAGTCGCTCGCCTCCTCGGGGGCTTCGGGCGAGGAGATCGAGGCCGCGCTGGACTCGATCTTCGCGCTCACCGAACCCGATCGCGACGAGCTGCCCGACGCCGCCGGTTCGGGAAACGGGAACCGCGTGCTTTCGCTCGAGGAGCGCAGCCGGCTGACGCCGGAGGCGTACGGTTACCTGCTGGGCGTGCGCAGCAACGGCGCGATCGATGAGGAGCAGTTCGAATGGGTGCTCGAACGCGCGCTCGCCCTGGGCGAACGCAGCGTCGGGCTCGACGAGATCCAGGACCTGGTGCTCGACGCCGCACTCGGCGGGCGAAGCGCGGGAGGGGACCGTGGCGACTTCCCGGGCATCCACTAAGAAGGCGGCCGCGACCAAGCAGGCCGAGCAGGGCAAGACCCCCGGGGTCAAGCCCGCCGATCCCGCAATGACAGCGGGAGGCGGCGAGGAAACGACTGCGCCGGCGGCCCGCAAGAAGGCCGTGCGCAAGAAGGCGGTGCGCAAGAAGGCCGCGGGCAAGAAAGCCGCCCCGAAGAAGGCCGCGGGCAAGCCGGCCGCGACTGCGAGCGGCAAGCGCGCGTTCGGGCGCACCGGCGCCACATCCGAGGAGGCCGAGGCCCGCGCCAGCGCGCGCGACCAGGCGACACTTGCGAAGATCGAGAAGAGCGCCGGCAAGAACCTCGTGATCGTCGAGTCGCCGGCGAAGGCAAAGACGCTCGAGAAGTTCCTGGGCAAGGATTTCTTCGTGCTCGCGTCCTACGGCCACGTGCGCGATTTGCCCAAGAGCGGGCTCGGCATCGACGTCGAGCACGACTTCGAGCCCGAGTACGTGGCGATCGACGGCAAGGCGAAGGTGCTCGGCCAGCTCAAGCTCGCCGCGGCGAAGGCGAGGGAGATCTACCTCGCGCCCGATCCTGACCGCGAGGGTGAGGCGATCGCGTGGCACCTGGCGACCGCGCTCAGCGGCAAGGATCGCCCGATGCACCGCCTGACGTTCAACGAGATCACCGAGCGTGCCGTGAAGGCCGCGCTCGCCGCGCCGCGCGAACTCGACATGAACCTCGTCAACGCGCAGCAGGCGCGCCGCGTACTCGACCGCCTGGTCGGCTACCAGGTGAGCCCGCTGCTCTGGCAGGTCGTGCGCTACGGTCTGTCCGCGGGGCGCGTGCAGTCGGTCGCACTGCGCCTGGTGTGCGAGCGCGAAGCCGAGGTGCGCGCGTTCGTCCCCGAGGAGTACTGGTCGGTCGAAGCCGAGCTCGAGACCGAGGCCGGGGAACGCTTCACGGCGCAGCTCTTCCGGGTCGGCGACAAGAAACTCGAGGACCGGGAACTCAAGGCCGAGGGCGAGTGCCTGCGCTTCATCGAGGAGATGCGGAAGGCCGAGCCGATCGTGGCCGAGGTCAAGGAGACCGACCGCCAGAGCAAGCCGCGCCCGCCATTCATCACGTCGACGCTCCAGCAGGACGCGTACGGCCGCCTCGGCTTTGGCGCGAAGCGCGCGATGCAGGTCGCGCAGAAGCTGTACGAGGGTATTCCGCTCGGCCTCGAGGGCCCGGTCGGCCTGATCACCTACATGCGTACCGACTCGACCCGCCTCGCGGGCGAGGCGATCACCGAGCTGCGCGAGTGGATCGGCACTTCGTACGGCAAGGAGTACCTGCCGGACAGCCCGCCGGTGTATGGCAAGCGCGCCGGCGCGCAGGACGCGCACGAGGCGATCCGGCCGACCTCCGCGCTGCGCACGCCCGACAGCGTACGGCGCTTCCTGAGCGAGGAGCAGGTCAAGCTCTACCAGTTGGTGTGGTCGCGCGCGGTCGCGTCGCAGATGAACCCCGCGCGCTACAAGGCAACCTCGATCGACATCGGCGTGGGCCGGCTCGGGCTCAAGGCCACGGGCTCGGTGCTCGTGTTCCCGGGGCACCTGCGCGCCTACGGCGAGACCGACGAGGAGCGTTCGTCCCGCCTGCCGCCGCTGGCCGTGGGGCAGAAGCTGCGCCTGGTCGACCTGCATCCGGAGCAGCACTTCACCCAGCCGCCGCCGCGCTTCACCGAGGCCACGCTGGTCAAGGCCATGGAAGAGCTCGGCATCGGCCGCCCGTCGACCTACGCCACGATCATCACCACCATCACCGGGCGCGACTACGTGAACCGGGACGGGGGGCGACTCGTACCGACGGACCTCGGCATGGCGGTCTCCAAGTTGCTGGTGCGCATGTTCCCGGACGTTTTCGACGTCGACTTCACGCGTCGCATGGAGGAGGAGCTCGACCGCGTCGAGACCGGCGAGGACGAGTGGCACGCCGTGATCCGCGAGTTCTACGCGCCGTTCAAAGCCGACCTCGATCGCGCGAGCGCGGACAAGAAGGCGCTGCGCGCGAGCCTCGAAGAGAAGACCACGATCCTGTGCGAGGAGTGCAAGAAGGAGGGCCGCGGCGAGAGCTTCCTGGTGCGGCGCTTCGGCCGCAACGGGCCGTTCTACGCCTGCCCGCGCTATCCCGAGTGCAAGTACACGCGCCCGGTCGACGAGTCCGAGATCCCCGAGGACCTGGGCGAGAACTGCCCG
>JBDTYW010000355.1:0-3126 GCA_040005445.1 Candidatus Eiseniibacteriota bacterium | reverse complement strand
CACCGTCACGGAGTGGCTCGACCGCGTGCGGCACGGCCCGGCGGCGCGGCGCGCGTTCGCGACCGCGCTCACCGAGGCCGCGATCAACCTGCCCCCCGCCGAGGCCGACGCGGGCCTCCTGTTCGCCGTGGTCACGCGCGCGTTCCGGGGCGCGGCGACGAATGCCGCGGTGGCGGTTCCGCGCGCCGGCCTCGCCGCCCTGCTCGATCCGTTTGTCCACCTGCTCGCAAAGCGCGGCGGCCGCGCGTGCCTCGGGGCCACGGTCCGCGGCGTGGCACGGCTCGATTCCGGCGCGGGTTTCCTCGTCGAGCTCGAAGGCGGGGAGTCGCTGGCGGCGGAGCGGGTCGTGCTCGCCCTCCCGGCGGCCTTTGCGCACGCGCTGGTCGTGCGCGCGCTGCCGGCGGCGGCGCGCCGCGTCGAGGCCGAAGCCGCGACGCCGTCGTCGCCCATCGTGACCGTGACGCTGTGGTTCGACCGCCAGGTGCTCGATGCCCCGCTGCTCGGCCTGCTCGCGCCCCCGGCCGGGGGCGGCCCGGGGTTCCACTGGGCATTCGACCGCGGCTCGCTGCTGCCGCGCACGCGTGCCGCCTGGCCGGTGACGCTGGTGGCGAGCGCCGCACACGAGCTCGCCACGCAGCCCACGGCCCGGGTGCTCGAGCGCGCGCGCGCCGCGCTCGAGCTCTACGGCGTGACGCGGCTCGCCCCCGTCGCCGGCCGCGTGGTCAAGGAACCGCACGCCACGCCCGCCTACACGCCGGCGCGCGCGGCGATGCGGCCGGGCGTCGCCTCGGGCTACGCCGGGCTCGCGTTCGCCGGCGACTGGACCGCGACCGGGCTCCCGGCCACGATCGAGGGGGCGGTCGTCAGCGGCGAGGCCGCCGCGCGCCACGTGCTCGGGTCTGCTATCCTGCGCTCCACGAACCCGCCGCCCGCGCTCGATCCGGAGGGACCCGCATGAGCCTCGCCCGATGCTCCATCCATGTCCGTGTCACGACCCTCCTGCTCGTGGTCGCCCTCGCCGGCGCCGCCTGCACCCACGCGCCGCGGGCGTCCCAGGCGGTCGAGACGAAGGGGAAGACGAGCGGCGCGCAGCTCGGCGACGTCTTCGCCCGGATCGCGGCCGCACGCGCGGCGGGCCGGACCGCGATCGCGATCTTCGACATCGACGGCACGCTGCTCGACCCGGCCGCGCGCACGCGCGAGATCTTCACCCTCGCGTTCGACGGCCCGGACCCCGTGGTCCACCCGCCCCGGCCCGACCTCGCGGCCGCGATCCGCACCCTGCCGTTGTCCGATCACGCCTACGAGCCCGAGTCCACGCTCGCGAAGATCGGCGTCACCGACACGGCGTTCGTGCGCGCACTCAAGACCCGCTGGAGCCAGGACTTCTTCTCGAACCGCTTCCTGTCGCGCGATGAGGCGATGCCCGGAGCGGTCTCCTACTGCGACTCGCTGCATGCGCACGGCTGCACGATCGCGTACTTCACCGGCCGCGACGCGCCGCGCATGTACGGCGGTACGGCGCAGAGCCTGCTCGAACGCGGATTCCCGGCCGGCATCCCGGGAACCATGCTCGTGCTCAAGCCGGACCGGACACTCCCCGATTTCGAGTACAAGAAGTCCGCGCTCGACACGTTTGCCGGGTACGGCATGGTGATCGCCGTGTTCGAGAACGAGCCGCGCAACATCAACCTGCTGCACGAACGCTTCCCCGAGGCGCTGGCGTTCTACCTCGACACCAGGCACTCGTCCGGGGCGCCCGCAGTCGACCCGGGCATCGCCTGGCTCAAGGACTACGCCGGGTTCCGCGTCCCGTGAGTCGCGGACCGCGCACGATCGTCGCGATCGGGGGCGGGAGCTTCCGCACCTACCCGGGCAACGCGCTCGACACCTGGCTGCTGGCACGCACCGGCGCGACGCGCCCGCGGGTCGCGTTCCTGCCCACGGCGTCGGGCGACCAGGAGGGCGCGATCGAGGCGTTCACGCGCTCGTTCCTCGAGCGCGGGGCGGTCCCGACCGTGGTGCGCCTGTTCGTGCGGGACATCGTCGACCTCGAGGCCACGCTGCTGGCGCAGGACTTGATCCTCGTCAGCGGCGGCAACACCGCGAACCTGATGGCGGTGTGGCAGCTTCACGGCGTCGATGCCATCCTGCGCGCGGCTTACGAGCAGGGCACCGTGCTCTCCGGCTGGTCCGCGGGCGGACTGTGCTGGTTCGAGGGCGGCGTGACCGATTCTTTCCACATCACTCAGCTGGCGCCCCTGACGAAGCTGCTCGGCATCCTGCCCGGGAGCTTCTGCCCCCACTACAACTCCGAGGAGAACCGGCGCCCCACCTACCGCGGCCTGGTGGCAGCGGGCACGCTCCCGGCCGGCCTCGCCGCCGACGACGGGGTCGGGCTGCTCTACGAGGACGGCGCATTCCGGGAGGCGCTCGGGTTCCTCCCGGGCGGCTCAGCCTGGCGCGTCGAAGCGGACGGCGCGGGCGGCGCGCGCGAAACCGCAATCGCCGCGCGACAGCTCCCAGGGGCCTGACGTGCTGTTCGTCGCGTTCCTCCTGATCGCCGCCAACGGCTTCTTCGTCGCCACGGAGTTCGCGCTCGTCAAGGTGCGCGCCACGCGCATCCGCCAGCTCGCCGAACAGGGCAACGCCGCCGCGGCCGTGGTCGAGGAGATGCTCGCCTCGCTCGATGCCTACCTGTCGGCATGTCAGGTCGGAATCACGCTCGCCTCGCTCGCGCTCGGCTGGATCGGCGAGCCGGCATTTGCCGCCTTGCTGCGGCCCTGGATGACGGCGCTCGGACCGTGGGCCGAGGCCGCCTCGCACGTGATCGCAATCGGCGCGGCGTTCTTCACGATCACCGTGCTCCACATCGTGGTCGGCGAGCAGGCGCCCAAGATTGTCGCGATCGCGCGCCCCGAGGCAATCGCGCTCGTGGTCGCCCACCCGATGCGGCTGTTCTACCGCCTGTTCTACCCCTTCGTGCAGGTCCTCAACCGCGCGACCCAGATTCTGCTCGCCCCGCTCGGCATCACCGGCGACGGCCGCGAAGGCGCCCACACCGAGGAGGAGGCGCGCATGATCCTCGCTGAGTCGCTGGCGGGCGGCCGCGACTCCGACGTGCGC
>JBDTYW010000354.1:0-3134 GCA_040005445.1 Candidatus Eiseniibacteriota bacterium | reverse complement strand
CGTTCGCTGAAGCGCGGCGAGGTGCACGTCATCGACACGGATGCCGTGCCGCTGCAGGGCCCGACCCCGGCGTTCACCGAGTTGGTCGAGAAGCTCAAGCACCGCTATCCGCCGCAGGTCACGATGCACCTGCCTGGAACCGAGTCGCCGCCGCCGCGGCGGTGAGTCAGCGATCGGTTCGCCGGTAGCGCCCGAGCTGGTCCGTGTCGCCGACCCGCACCTCGAAGATTGATTGGCCCCCGAAGTAAACCGCATGGTTCGCCACCACCCTTCCGCCCCGGTAGACGCGCACGTCCGTATCGCCGGTGGCCTCGGGCAGGGCGAGCCAAAGACTGTCCTGTGCCGCGACATAGCCCGCGCGCGCGGCGAGCAGGTTCGCTCCCGGAGGCTCGGGCTCGACCGTGACCGAGTCGAGCGATCCGCTACCGGCGTTGACCACGACCAACCGGTTGCCCGCAGGCGGGCCCGTGGGCCGCAACGTGATCCCGATCGCGAGCAACACGGCGGCGAGGATCGCGAGCGCGACCAGGCGCAGCGGCGGGCGCGCCGCGCGGGTTGCAGCGCCGGGGTCGGCGGGGACGATCACGCGCTCGGACGCGCAAAGCCGGCCGGCAGCGCGGCCCTACAACGGTCGCACAGGGTCGGGTGCGCGGCGTCCTCACCGACGGTCATGCGATAGTTCCAGCAGCGCTCGCATTTCGCGTAGGGCGTGCGGGTTACGGCAACGCCCCAGGTCTCGCCCTCGGGCGGGTTCGGCCCGCCGGGTCCAGCGATGCTGACCTGCAGGTAGGCGGGGAGCGCGTTCGCGTAACGCTCGAGCAACGAGCGTTCGGCGTCCCCGGTCGCGCCAATCAGCACGGCGGCCTCCTGGGTCTGGGTCAGGCGTTTGTCCGCGCGCTCGACCTCGATCGCGCGGTAGGTGGCATCACGCAAGGACGCGAGCAGGCGCCAGTCGGCGAGTGCGGCGGCGTCGACGGCGGGGACTTCGCCCCACACCGCCTCGAACACGGACTCCGCCTCGGCCTTGAGCGCGGGGACGTGCTGCCAGATCTCCTCGGCGGTGAACGAGAGCACGGGCGCCAGCAGGACGGTCAGCCCGCGCACGGTCTCCCACAACACCGCCTGCGCCGAGCGGCGCTCGGGATGGTCGAGCGCGAGCGTGTAGAGCGCATCCTTTCTGAAGTCGAGGTACACCGCCGACAGGTCGCTCGTGCACAGGTCGACCAGGCGCGAGACCGCGGAGTGGAAGCGCGCCGCGTTGTACTCAGTGCGCGCCTGCGCGAACGCATCGCGCACGCGCGCGAGCGCGGCCCGGTCGAGCGGCTCGAGCGCGGCCGCATCGACCGGCCCGGCAGGCGGCGGGAAGTCGGACAGGTTCGCGATCAGGAAGCGCACGGTGTTGCGCACCTTGCGGTAGGCGTCGGCCACGCGCTTGAGGATCTCGGGGGAGATCCGCACGTCCGTGCGCCAGTCCGTCGAGCACGCCCACAGGCGGAGGATGTCGGCGCCGTTCTGCGGGATGACCTGCTCGGGCAGGATCACGTTGCCGAGCGACTTGTGCATCGCGCGGCCGTCGCCATCGAGCACCCAGCCGTGGGTCAGCACGCCAAGGTAGGGCGCGCGCCCCGCGGGGTCGGTCGCGACCGCGATCATGAGCGACGAATTGAACCAGCCGCGGTGCTGGTCCGGGCCCTCGAAGTAGACGTCGCACGGCCAGCGCATGCCGCGCGCCAGCAGCACCGCGCGGTGCGTCGAGCCCGAGTCGAACCAGACGTCGAGGATGTCGGTTTCCTTCTCGAACGGGCCCTTCGACCCGCACGTGGGACACTGAAATCCCGGCGGCACAAACGTCTCGGCGGGCTCCGTGTACCAGACGTCCGAATTCGCCGCCCGCATGCGCTCGACCACGAGCGCGATCACGTCCTGGTGCACGGTGGGCTGGTCGCAGGCCTCGCAGTAAAGCGCGGGGATGCCCACGCCCCAGCTACGCTGGCGCGACACGCACCAGTCGGGGCGCGACTCGACCGCCGAGGCGATGCGGTTCCTCGAGGACTCGGGGTCCCACGCCGTGGCGTCGATCGCGGCCAGCGCGCGCTGGCGGTGGTCGTGCGCGTCGATCGCCATGAACCATTGGTCGGTGGCGCGGAAGATCACCGCGTTGCGGCAGCGCCAGCAGTGCGGGTACGAGTGCCTCAGCGTCCCGCGCGCGAGCATCAGGCCGCGTTCGTCGAGCCATGCGAGGATCGCGTCGTTGACCTTGAACACGTGCTGGCCCTGGAACGGTGCGGCCTGGTCGGTGAGCACGCCGCCCTCGTCCACCGGGCAGAACGCCTCGAAGCCGAACTTCTTGCCGACCTGGAAGTCCTCCTTGCCGTGGCCGGGTGCGGCGTGGACGAAGCCCGAGCCGTCGTCCGCGGTGACGAACGGGCGGCCGTCGACGATGGGCGAGGGACGTCCGAACGGGTTCTCGAACGTGGCGCCGAGCAGGTCGCGCCCGGGAAGCGTTGCCTGCTCGGGCAGCGCGCGACCGGTGGCCTCGCGCACCGCGTCCGCGCGGCCTTTTGCGACGAGTAGCGAGCGCTCGCCGTCGTCGAGCACGACGTACTCCATGCCGGGGTCGGCCATGACGAAAAGGTTCGCCGGGAGTGTCCATGGCGTCGTGGTCCAGATCACGACCGAGAGGCCCGGGAAGCGCGCCTTGAGCTCGGCCGTGCGCAGCGCGTCCGCCGAGTCCGGGGCATCGCCCGGGAGCGGCCCGTTCCACGCAGGGAACGCGACGTAGACCCAGGGTCCCGGGTCGTCCTGGTATTCGATCTCGGCCTCGGCGAGCGCGGTGCGGTCGGTCGGGCACCAGTGGATCGAGCGCAGCCCGCGGTAGATGTACCCGCCCTCGACCAGCGCGCCGAACGTGCGCACGATCTCGGCCTCGAACGCGCCGTCCATCGTCAGGTAGGGGTGCGCCCAGTCCCCGAGCACGCCGAGGCGCTGGAACTGCTGTTTCTGGATCTCGACGAAGCGCGCGGCGTACTCGCGGCAGGCCTGGCGCAGCGCGGCGCGCTCGACCGGGACGCCCTTCTTCCGGAACTCGGCCGCGACGTTGTTCTCGATCGGCATGCCGTGGTTGTCCCAGCCGG
>JBDTYW010000353.1:0-3140 GCA_040005445.1 Candidatus Eiseniibacteriota bacterium | reverse complement strand
CGTCGCCTGCGCTCGCGGCCGGCTAGCCGCGATAGAGCGACTTCACGCGTCCCCACGACGACGGCAGCGCCGGCGTGCGGATCTGGATGTCGACCGGGTAGTCCTCGGTCTCACCGTTGTGCAGCCCGCCCCCCATTCCCATCGAACCGTGCCACGGGAAATCGCTGAACACGGGCTCGTCGCAGATCGTGATCCGCATCCAGCCCGGCCCCGGCTGCGGGCCGACCAGGAACGCCGGGGAGGTCTGGGTCACGCAGCCGGGCGGGATCGCGATGACCACGTTCTTCACGGCCCACTCGTAGGCGCAGGTGCCTGCGTTGCACGCGAAGTTGTCGTTCCAGTCGCCGTCCTGGTTCATGTCCACCAGGATGTTCAGGTACGCTTGGCGAGGCGCGGGGGTGCAGTTGTACGTGTCGAACGTGACCGTCGAGGTCTCGCACACGATCAGGGAGGGCGGCGTCTTCACGCCGGCATCCGAACCGTCCGCGTAACACTCGTCCTGGTCGAAGGTGAGGCCGAACGCGGCCTCGACGCAGTCCGTCGGGAACTGCCCGCACGCGCTGAAACCGGTCGCCGGTTGGTTCGTCTTGCCGTCGGGATCCGAGTCAATCCCGCTCGGCCCGACTCCCGGCGCGCCATAACAGCCCAGCCAGTAGTTGTCCCCGAACAGGAGGTGACGCACATAGCCCGAGGGACCGGGAGGCGCACTGATCGGCGGGCATGTGATATCCAGCGTGCTCGGGAACGCGAGCCCGGTGCACGTCGGAAACCGGCCGAGCACGCCCGGGTAGGCGAGCACGCCCTCGGGAGCGTCGCCGAAGTCCTGGCGCTGCTGACCGCAATCCGGGCCGTCCACGTCGTGGGCGAGCGCCGGCTGCGGCAGGGTGAACGAGAAGGCGCAGAGCGCGGCCATGCATACAAGCAATCGAGCCATACAATTCATGATGCGTTTCCTCGCGGAGCAAGTGCGGGAACGGTCGGCACGTCGACGACGGGCGGGGTGCGGGGGCCGGGGCGGCGCTGGGGGTGGGCGTCGCGGGGAGCGAGGGCGGAGTCGGCGGTCGATCGATGGTCTCGGTGAGAGGCCCGGGGAGCGGGCGCTGCGCGGCCACCGGGAACCGCGAGCGGGGACGACGCTACCCCCGTCGGCCGGGGACGTCAAGGCCGGATCCGGCCCGGGGAAAACGCGAAAGGCCGCCCCCCGGGGGAGGCGGCCTGCGCGAAGTCAGGAGCGGCGGATCCTTTCGGGCGTGCCCGGCGTGCCTCCGGTCAGCGTGAGAAGGAAGCCGCGAACGTGAGCAGCGTGCGCGGCGCCGTGTGGTGATAGTACGTCGTCCCGCCGGCGAGCAGGCGCATCCACAGCGGCTGCGGGCCGCTCGTCATGCGGAAGCCGATGCCGACCCGGGCGTCCCAGCCCAGGTTGAACGACGTGTGCGTGCGGATGGCGTAGGGCGAGATGCCCTGCTCGCCGCCCGGTCCGATGACCAGCGGGTCGTTCAACGAACCGAGCGAGATTTCGCCCACGCCGTTGTTGACCGCGCTCGTCACGGTGGCGCGGTGCTCCCACACCACGGCGGGTCCGAACGCGATGATCGGGCTCACTGTCCCGGCTGCGACCGGCGCGATCTGCAGGGCGAGCACGGCCGGCGTCGCCATGTAGTAGCGGGACTGGATGTCGACGCCGCTGTAGGAGCCGACATTGACCGGCGCCGCGTTGGCGATCGCTTCCTGCTGGTCGTTGAAGTATGAGTCCTGGCCGAAGTACGCGCCGACCGAGCCCACGACGCCGAGTGCGTCGCGGCGGTAGATCTGGTGATTGACGCGAACCAGGAGGCCCGGATCGATGTTGCTCTTCTTGAGCGTGCTCATCGGGTAGGTCAGGCCGGCATCGAACCACCAGATGTTCGAGTGCGGCGCGTCCAGGAGGTCCTGTCCGACGCGCGCGATGGTCTCGGTCTGGCTGCCGCCGAGATCCATGGGCGGACGATCGACGATGGAATCGCTCGCGCCGGCAGGCGGCGCCGCCAGCGCCAGCGTGAGGGCGATCAGGGAAACCGGAAAGAAACTCCGCATCTCATTCCTCCATGACTCGGGACCGAGGAAGGCACGCCGCTCGTGGCTGTCGACCCTCGTGGTCGCAGCACGGCCAGATTAGGTAGGACCCGCCCCGGGGCGCAAGACCCGAATCGGCAGGACCGGGAAACCGTCCGATCTCGTTTTCGGCGCGATTTCGGGTCTGCTTGAGGTCAATCCTCCGTTCTGGCGCTCCGGGCAAGTTGCTGTCGGCACAGACACTTGCGGCGGCGTGCTGGGCTGGTTTCGGCTTGCCCCGGGCGCGCGTGCGTGGTTATCTGCGCAGGACAACTCATTTTGCCCGCGCGCGCATTCACCTGGAACGCGAGCGCGCGCATCGCATCCAA
Organism: Candidatus Eiseniibacteriota bacterium; assembly: GCA_040005445.1. GTDB lineage: Bacteria > Eisenbacteria > RBG-16-71-46 > RBG-16-71-46 > DASYSL01 > JANPEF01. The sequence goes on along the minus strand of JBDTYW010000353.1, from coordinate 720 downwards.
CGGACGAAAGCCCGCCGCCGCAAGCTGTGCCGGACCCGACGAGATGAGGACCGCGTGGACTGTAAGGACGTCATCGCCCAGCTCTCGGACTACCTGGATGCCGAAGCGGCCCAGGACCTGTGCGTGAGCCTCGAGGCACACTTCGTGGAGTGCTCGCACTGCCGCGTGTACATCGATACGGTGAAGAAGACGATCTCGCTCTACCGCTCGGAGTCCCCGCTCGAATGCCCCGAGCAAGTCCGCCTGCGGCTGCACTCCATGCTCTCCTTCGAATACCGGAAGAAATAACCGAATGCGCCTTGGAATCCTGGGCCTGCCGCAAGGCGGGAAGACCACGCTGTTCGAGATCCTCGTCTCCAACGCCCCGCCGCGCGCCCCGGGCGCGCGCCAGGACCGCGTCGGCATCCTGCGCGTTCCCGACGAGCGCGTCGACCGCCTGAGCGGCATGTACAAGCCGAAGAAGACCACGTTCGCCACGCTCGAGGTCGTCGACTCGCAGGCCATGGGGCAGGGGCCTTCGAGTGGCGGCGCGAAGGGCCCGGACCTGTTCGCGGGCGTGCGTAATGCCGATGCGCTCGTGCTTGCCGTCCGCGTGTTCGACGATCCGAGCGTGCCGCACCCGAAAGGCTCGGTCGACGCCGCGCGCGATCTCGTGGATCTCGAGGCCGAGATCCTGCTCAACGATATGGCAATCGTCGAGACGCGCCTCGAGCGCATCGT
>JBDTYW010000352.1:0-3143 GCA_040005445.1 Candidatus Eiseniibacteriota bacterium | reverse complement strand
GTGGGCCCTGACCGGCCGCCGCAAGGAGCCCTCCCACGCCGCAGCCGCGCGCCGCGAACTCGCCCGCCTGCTGAACGATCCCACCCTGATGCACGATCCGCGCTTCACCCACCCGGGCTTCTCCCGCTTCGAGGAATCGAGCGCGAGGCTTCCCCGCTGGATCGCGCACGAACCTCCCATGCTCCGGGGATCCCGACCCGACCTTCCGGTCCGGGTCCCGATCCTGACCCCGGGCGAGGACCCGGACGCGGCCTCGATGCCACCGGTCGCCGAGGCCGAGCCGCGCGCGCTTGAGACCGTCCGACTCGATTCCGCGGCACCGTTGACGCGCAAGCTGCTCGAGCCCTTCGCCTACCGCGTCACCCTGGAGTCGATCCCCCGCCTCGCCAGCCTGCTCCACCCCGGCGACGTGGTGGTCTTCACCCGCGAGCCCGGCCCGATCCTGGCGGACGAAATCTACGCCGTGCGCCATGCCGGGAAGATCGAGCTCGCGCACCTCCTGTGGAATGGGGAGCAGCTCCTGCTGCTTCCGGACGTGGGGAAGAGCGATTTCGTCCTGCTCGACGCCCACGAGGACGAATCGGTGCAGCGCCTGATCGCGGGCCACATGGTGACCGTGATCCGGGGTGGAAGCGCCGCCGAGTAGCAGCACCGGGCCGCGGACTCCTTGTCACGCCCCCCGCCGGTGGATGACAATCCCCGGATGCCCAATCGACTCCCCCCGCTCGATGCCACCACGCTCACGCCCGCCCAGATCCAGAGCCTGATCGACGCCCTCGCCGACTACCCGGCCTCGATGCGCGAACGCGGCAGGAGCTACGCCGCGAACGGGCACGTCGGGCCGCTCCTGGTGAGCGCGGGATCGCTCCACGCCCCGGTGCACGGGACGAACACCTATGATGCCCGCTGGGACTGGAAGGGCCGCGACTGGACGAACCGCTGCACCTGCCCGGTCGCAGTCGAGTGCAAGCATGCATATGCGGTGGCCTCGGTCGCACTGATCGCGCTCCAGGCCGCGGGCCGGACAAGCGACTCCCGCCTCCGGCACCTGCTGCCGGGACGGGACGCGGCCTTCCGGGCCTCGCACGAGGCGCGAGCGCCCGATCCGTTCGCCGGCGCGGGAGGACCGCGCGCGCCCTCGGCCACGCATCCCGTGCGGCCCGCGCGCGCGTTCGACGAGCTGCGCGCAGCGACGTACTCGTGGCAGCGCGCCACGGCCCTGCGGCTCCTCTTGCGCGAGCGTCCCGAGCTCGAGGTCGCGACCCACCTGCCACCGTTCGATGCGATCCTCGAGGAGCCCGACGCCGATCTCCTGTGCTGGCGGCTCGCGCAGGCCCTGCCTGCGCACACGGGCGGCTGGCTCCCGCCGGCGCTTCGGCCGTTCGAGGCGCGCGAGGACCTCCGCGCGCGCTTCCACGAGCAGGAGCAGGATCGCCTCGCCGGGCGCCTGGTTGCTTGGGCGTCCCCGCCGGCGGCCTCGGCCGAGCGGCAACTGCGCTTCGTGCTCAACCTCGGGCAGGCTGCGGATGGACTCTGGATGCTCCGGATCGAGGCGCGTGTGACCACGACGCGCAGTGCCGACGCCCCGCGCACCGTGGCCCAGCTCGAGCAGCTGCAGCGCGAGGCGGCGCGCCGGCCCGGGCTGCTCTCCGAGGAGAGCATGGAGCTGCTCGAGGTCTATCTCTCGAACCTGCTCAACCGCTGGGGCGGCACCTACGCGTCCGGCAACGTCGCGACCACGACCACCGCGCGCCGCCTGGTCGAGGTCGGCAGCGGCACCCCAGGCGTGATCTGGTCGGACGAACTCGACCCCGCGGCGGCGGCGCTCGGCGGGGTCGTTCCGGGGCAGCCGGCGCGCTTCGGCCCGTTGCCCATGCGCATCGTCCCCGTGGCCCTCGCGCAGGGCGGCCGGGTCGTGCTCTCGCTCGAGGCGCGCGGGCCCGACGAGCGCGCACACCCGCTCACCGAGGCGATCCTGGTCCCGGGCACGAGCGATGGCACGCGTCGGCACCCCAGCCTGCTCGTGTGCGCGGGCGAGGTGCACGTAGTCTCCTCGCGCCCGCCCGACGATGTCGTCACCGGGCTGCTCGCGACCGACGGACTGAGGCTCGACCCCGCGCGGCACTCGCGCCTCGTGGGCGAGCTCACGACGCGCTTCCCGACATTGCGCGAGTCGCTCGCGCCCCATGTGCGCGAGATCGCAGCCCAGCCGGTATTCGCGCTCGCGCTCGGCAAGGGCGACTGGCTGCAGGTCCGCCTGTTCGCGGCGCCCCCGGGAGCGCTCGATCCCGACGCGCCCTCGCTCGCCTCCGCCGAGGGGCTTCACGAGTTCGTTCCGGGGACGGGCTGGTCATCCCCGCCCCTCCGCGCCGCACCCGAGGATCCTGCGATGCTCAAGCTGCTCGACCCGAGGCCGCTCGCCCCGGCGGTCGAGCGGCTCGAGCGCACCGGCGCGGGCGAGGGGCCGGACCCCGGGTGGTGGCTCCACGTCACGGCCCGGCGCCTGGACGCGCTCGAGGCGCTCTGGCGAGAGCGCCCCGCTGGCGCGCGCTGGTACTGCGACACCGAGGCGAAACAACTGCTGGTCGAGGGCCGGCGCGTGCGGGCGACGTTGCGCGCCCGCCCCTCGGGCGTCGACTGGTTCGCGTTCTCGGCGGACTGGGAGAGCGGCGACCTCGTGCTCACGCCCGAGGACGTGGAATTGCTGCGCCGCGCCACCTCGCCTTTCGTGCGCGTCTCCTTGGGTTGGGTGCGGCGCGAGGATGGCGAGGAGATCGAGCGCGCCGCCCTGTTGCTCGCCGATCTCGGCATCGAGGTCGGCGTGGGAGAGCAGCGCCTGAGCCTGTGGCAGCTCGCGCAGGCCCGCCCGGAATCGCTCGCCGCGCTCGGCGAGTTCGGCCTCGACCCCGAGAGCATTCGAGCGGTCGAGCGTGTGCGCACGCAGGTCCGCGAGTTCACCGGCCTGCCGGCCGCGCCCTTGCCCACCGGCTTCTTCGGGACGCTGCGCCCCTACCAGCAGCACGGGCTCGACTTCCTCGCGTTCACATCGGCGCTCGGCCTCGGGGCCGTGCTGGCGGATGACATGGGCCTCGGCAAGACGATCCAGGCGCTGGCGTGGCTGCTTTCGCTGCGCGCCGGCGCGC
>JBDTYW010000351.1:0-3148 GCA_040005445.1 Candidatus Eiseniibacteriota bacterium | reverse complement strand
GTCCTCGATGTTCGCCTTGTACGACACGCCGAGGATCAGGATCTTCGCGCCCCGCACCGCGCGGCTGTTGCGATTGAGGGCCTCGACCACGCGGCGCACGACGTGTTCGGGCATGTGGCCGTTGACCTGGCCCGCGAGCTCGATGAAGCGCGCCTCGAAGCCCGAGAGCTTGGCCTTCCATGACAGGTAGAACGGGTCGATCGGGATGCAGTGCCCACCGAGTCCCGGCCCGGGATAGAACGGCATGAAGCCGAACGGTTTCGTCGCCGCCGCGTCGATCACCTCCCAGACGTCGATGCCCAGGCGGTCGCACAGGAGCGCGGTCTCGTTGGCCAGCCCGATGTTCACGCTGCGGAACGTGTTCTCGAGCAGCTTGACCATCTCCGCCACGCGCGTGCCGGAGACGGGCACCACCGAATCGAGCGTCTGCCGGTAGAGCGTGCAGGCGACTTCGGTGCAGCGCGGCGTCACGCCGCCGACGACCTTGGGAATGTTGCGCGTCTGGTAGACCGGGTTCCCGGGGTCGACGCGCTCGGGCGAGAACGCGAGGTAGAAGTCCTTGCCGACGGTCATGCCGCGCGCGCTCAGGCGGGGGAGGATCAACTCGTCGGTCGTGCCCGGGTAGGTCGTGGACTCGAGGATGACGAGCTGGCCCTTGTGCAGGTAGCGGGCGACCTCGTCCGCGGCGGCGACGATGTAGGAGACGTCGGGATCCTTGGTCTTGTTGAGCGGAGTGGGCACGCAGATATTGATCGCATCCGCCTTGCGCAGGACGGAGAAGTCGGTGGTCGGCAGGAATCGGCCCGACCGGACCGCCGCCTGGACGTCCGCCGAGGGCACGTCCCCGACGTGCGAGAGCCCCTTGCGGAGCCGGGCGACTTTCGCCGCGTCGACATCGATCCCGTACACGGTGAACCCGGCCCGGGCGAACTCGATCGCCAGCGGCAGGCCGACGTAGCCGAGTCCGATGATCGCGAGCCGCGCCTGGCGCTTCTCCAGCTTCGTTTCGAGAGACATTCCTCGCCCGTCGTCAGGACCCGAACAAGATGCGCCCGGGACGCTCCCGGACGCCGGCAGGCGAACTATACCAAACGTCCCGCGCGGGGGTCCACGCGGGCCAAACCGGCGTTGACAGGGGGCCGGGGTCGGGCCTAGCCTCTTGGGCAGTGCAGTTGAGCGGAGCGAAGCGAGGTTGCCTGCCCTTGCCGTGACGCCGTGGTTCCCGTCGCCAAACTTCTCTTGCGAAGCGGTTGTCCCGTGCGCAGGGGCGGCGTGGACTCCTCGGACACGACCCGGTGCGGGGAGCCTCCTTCCTTTTCCGGCGATCTCCCCACTCCAGCTCGCGAGGTTCGAGCATGCCCCCCACTGCGCCCGACTCGATCGCCCCCCCGGATCCCCGACATCCCGCGCGCGCCGGAGTCGTGCACCTGGTGCGCCTGCGGCACCTCGGCGAGGCCCGCTACGCGCGCTTCGAGGGTGACCGCTACGCGTTGCTCGACGCGGCGCCCTGGGACGGCGGTCGCGCGAGCGGGCAGGACGTCCCCGCCGCGGGCGCCCGCCTGCTCCCGCCGTGCGAACCCGGCAAGATCGTGTGCATTGGTGTCAACTACGCGGACCACGCGAAGGAGAGCGTGAGCCTAAGCGCCGTCCCCGACGAGCCGGTGCTGTTCATGAAGCCACCCTCGGCGCTGCTGCCCCACGGCGGCACGATCCTGCTGCCGTCCGGCGTCGGCCGCGTGGACCACGAGGCAGAGATGGCGCTCGTCATCGGCCGCCGTGTCTACCGAGCCGGGCGCGACGAAGCGCGCGCCGCGATCGCCGGGGTGACCGCCGTCAACGACGTGTCCGCGCGGATGCTCCAGAAGAAGGACGGCCAGTTCACGCGGGCCAAGGGCTTCGACACGTTCTGCCCGATCGGGCCGTCGATCGCGCTCGGCCTCGACCCCGACGACCTCAAGGTGGTCGCGCGCGTAGGCGGGGAGATCCGCCAGGACGGCCGCACGCGGGACTTGGTCGCGGGACCGGTCGACCTCGTGGTCTACATCTCGAGCGTGATGACGCTCGAGCCCGGGGATGTGATCTCGACCGGGACGCCGGCCGGAGTCGCGCCGTTGGCTCCCGGCGACCGCGTCTCGATCGAGATCGAGGGCATCGCCGCGCTCGTCAACGACGTGCGCGAACGCCCGCCGGCGTGAGCCCGGTCCCGGACGACGATCTCCTCGTTCTCGACGCGGACGTGCGCACGATGGATCCGCGCGCCCCGCGGGCCCGCGCGTTCGCCGTGCGCCGGGGACGGATCACCTGCGTGGGCGACCCGCTGGTCGCGCGCGCCGCAGCGTCGCCCGGCGCGCGCGTGCTCTCCGCGGCCGGGCGCGTCGTCACGCCCGGACTGATCGACGCCCACACGCACCTGGTGCCGTGGGCGCGCGCGCGCGGGCGCCTGTCGCTCGCCGGGATCGGGTCGCTCGACGAGGCGCTTGCCCGGGTCTCGTCTGCGCACGCCCACCTCGCTTCCGGCGCCCGACTCGTGGGCGAGGATGTCCCGCCGTTCGGCGCCTGGGGCCGGTTGCCCACGCGCGCCGACCTCGACCGGGTCGCGCCGGGCCGGGGGGTCGTCCTCTTCGGGCGCGACCGTCACGCGGCCTGGACCTCGAGCGCCACTCTCGCCGAGTCCGGGATCACGCGCGACACGCCCGACCCGGCGGGCGGCGCGATCGCCCACGACGCGCAGGGCGAACCCACCGGCTTGATCTACGAGACTGCGCTCGAATTGCTGGGGGGCACGGACGAGGCGGCCGATCTCGACGGCCTCGCCGCGGCGGTCGCCCGGCTGGGCGAGGTCGGGATCACCGCCGTGCACGACTTCGGCGAACGCGCATCCTGGGACGCGCTGGCCGCGCTGCGGGCGGACGGGCGGCTCGCGGTGCGCGTCGCATTCGGCTTCATGCCGCGGGCCGACGGGGCGGCGGCGGACCTGCCCGGGCCCCTGGACCTCGCAGCCGACGAGCGGCTGTGGCCGTTCGCGCTCAAGGGGTTTGTCGACGGGACGCTGGGCTCCCGGACGGCGTGGATGCTCGAGCCGTTCGCCGACGGCGCGGGCAGCGGGATCGCCCGCCTCGACGGGTCCGCCCTCGACGCGTTCGGGGCG
>JBDTYW010000350.1:0-3159 GCA_040005445.1 Candidatus Eiseniibacteriota bacterium | reverse complement strand
CGCTCATGCCGCGCACGAACACGGTCAGGATCGAGAGCACCGAGTCGCCCTTGTGAAACGTGTACTGCCCGGCCTTGAGCTGCCGGTCGGTGCGGGTCAGGCGCGCGAGGATCGAGAACGCGAACGGGCTCTTGAGCAGGCCGAGGCTGACCAGGTCGGCGGCGATGTCGTCGATCGTCGCCCCCGGGCGGACGAAGATCGTCCGCGCCTCCCCCGTGCGCGCGAAGCCGCTCGGAAACAGCACGTCGCGCGCGACCAGTGCGAGCACGACGAAGCCGAGCACGTACACCAACTGCCGGGGATGGAAGCGCGGGCGCCGTGGGCTCATGGCTCGAATTCCCCGCCGCGCGCATCGGGGTGCGCGTCGAGCCACGACTGCAGCAGGAGGAGCGCGGCGCGCTGGTCGACGCGGGCCTTGTCGCTGCTGGTGGCGCGGGCGCGCTCGCGTCCGCCGCCCTTGCGGCGCGCGAGCGTGCGTCCCTCCTCGCGGATCGACTGCTCGGCCAGCGCGCTGGTGAAGCGCTCGTCCCAGAGTTCGACCGGCACCCCCGTCCGCGGCGCGAGCGCGGCGGCGAGCGCGTCCGCCGCCCGCGCCGCTTCCCCGCGTTCGCCCGAGAGTTCGAGCGGCAGCCCGAGCACGATGCGCGCGGCCTCGAGCTCCGCGGCCAGCGCGGCGAGCGCGCGCGCCACGTAGGCGGGAGCATGCGCGGGATCCTGGCCATCCGGGAGCAGGAGCGGCGGAAGCGGCTGGGCGGTGATGCCGAGCGCGTCGGAGAGGGCGAGCCCGACCCGGCGAGTGCCCCAGTCCGCAGCGAGGATTCTCTTCATGACCGGGGGCCGGGGATCAGGCCGCGCTCTTGCTCCCGTTCGTCGAGGCCCCGGGCCGGGCCTTCACCAGGCGGCAGGTGGTGCCGTCGGGATCGAACGTGAAATCGACCGCGTCCATGCAGCTGCGCATCATGTAGATGCCGCGACCGCGCAGGTCGAGCAGGTGCTCGGGCGAGGTGATGTCGGACGTGATCTTGCTCAGGTCGAAGCCGGGGCCGCAGTCCTTGACCACGACTTCGAGGCGGTCGGGATGGATGCGAAATGCCATGTCGACCAGCTTGGAAGGGTCCACGCAGTTGCCGTGCTGGATCGCGTTCGTGCCCGCTTCGAGCACCGAGATCGAGATCTGGACGCGGCTCTCCTCGTCGAAGGCCATGCGCTCGGAGATCCCGGCCGCCAGTTGATCCACCAGCGGCAGGAGCTCGAGACGGCTCGGAATCGTCAGGTGAATGACTTCGACGGGGGGAGAGACGGACACCATGAGCCTCCTCGACAGCACGGACCCGGGGGGGCCGTCACGCGAAGCCGAGTAGGGCCGCGCTCACGAGCAGGAAGGACGAAACGACAGCCCGAGCGTCGACAGCGCCCGAACCAAGTCATGAGGAAGCGGGGCTTCGAATCGGAGGGCCCCGCCCTTGATCGGGTGTTGGAACTCGAGCTCGGCCGCGTGCAGGGCCTGACGGCCAAGGTCCGTCACCACTTGCTGCGCGAGTCTACGGTCGCCCGGAGGGAGGCTCAAGGCCTTTTTGACGCCCCCGCCGTAGGTTGCGTCGCCCACCACCGGGAAGCCGGCGTGACCCATGTGGACCCGGATCTGGTGCGTGCGGCCGGTCTCGAGTTCGCAGCAGACCAGGGCGAAGCGCGGCCGGGCCGCCTCGGCGGGCAGCGCGGCGAGGACCCGCCAGCGCGTCGCGGCCGCGCGGGATCCGCTCGCCCCGGCGGGCCGAACGGCCATGCGCTGGCGGTGCTTGGGATCGCGCCCGATCGCGGCTTCGACCCGGCCGATCGCCCCCACCTTGCCGGGGACGCCCCACACCAGCGCCAGGTAGCGCCGGGCGACGGCACGCCGCGCGAGGTCCCTGGTGAGGCGCTGGTAGGCGAGGTCGGTCTTCGCCACCACGAGCAATCCGCTCGTGTCCTTGTCGAGGCGGTGGACGAGACCCGGGCGGGACACCCCGCCGATGCCCTCGATCCCGGGGCAGTGGGCGAGCAGCGCGTGGACCAAAGTGCCGGTGCGCACGCCGGCGCCGGGGTGGACGACCATGCCCGCCGGCTTGTCGATCACGAGCAGGACTTCATCCTCATAGACGACCGACAGCGCGATCGCTTCCGGCATGAGGACGCTCGGCTCCGAGGCGGGGACCGTCACTTCGGCGACCGCGCCCGGGCGCGCGGGCTCGCTGGCGCGCGCGGGCCGACCCTCGACGCGCACGTGCCCGGACTTCAGCAGCGCCTGAATCCGGCTGCGGGTCAGCTCCGGCCAGGCACGGGCGAGGACACGGTCAAGCCGCTCCCCCTGCTCCTCCGGGAGAACCTGGTGCCGGCGCGTGGGGCGGGTCGGCGGAGTCATCGGGCTCCTTGCGCTCGGTGAGCAACGTGAGGGCGAACAGCGCCACGCCGACCGAGATCGCCGAGTCGGCGGCGTTGAACACCGGCCACCAGTTCTGCCGGTAACCGAAGTCCACGAAGTCGATGACCGAGCCCCAGCGCGCGCGGTCGAGCAGATTGCCCGCGGCCCCGCCGACGATCAGCCCGAGCGCGATGCTGCGCGGCCAGGTGCGGCTGCGCTCGGAGAATGCGAGCGCCGCGACCAGCCCGAGCGCGACCAGCGTGATCGCCACCAGCGGAAGCGATTGGCCGGCGCCGAGGCCAAACGCGACCCCGGTATTGCGCACGTAGGTGAAGCGCAACCATTCGCCGGCGAACGGCAGGGTCCCGACCGGGGCGAGCGTCTGCTCGGCCCACGCCTTGGTGACGCGGTCGAGCGCGAACACGAGGGCGGCGAGCAGCCAGACCGACCAGAACGTCGGGTCCGACCAGCGCGAGCGACGGGCGGGCATCGAGGACACGAAGGGCTCGGGGACGGCGCTCAGCGGCGGCCGGCCTTTTCCTCGCGCTCCTTGCAGCGCACGCACAGGCGCGCGTGCGGCACGACCTCGAGGCGTTCCCGCGCGATCGGTAGTTGGCACGACTCGCATGTGCCGTAGAGGCCGTTGTAGAGCCGGCGGAGCGCCTCGTCCACGTCGTAGATCGCGCGCCCCTCGGCGGAGGCGAACAGGAACGCCTTCTCGCGCTCCATCGCGTCGGTGCCGAGGTCGGCCATGTGGAACG
>JBDTYW010000349.1:0-3164 GCA_040005445.1 Candidatus Eiseniibacteriota bacterium | reverse complement strand
ACGGTCACCGGCCCGCCCACCGAGACGCCGAACTCGCCGGCGCGCCGCGCGACGTGCGCGGTGCGCGCGTGGGCGACCAGCGTCTTGGTCGGGATGCAGCCGGTGTTCACGCAGGTGCCGCCGAACTTGCCGCGCTCGATGACGGCGACCCTCCGGCCCGCCGCGGCCAGGCGAGCGGCAAGAGCCGGGCCGGCCTGGCCGGTGCCGATGATGATCGCGTCGTAGGCCGCGCTCATGGGTCATCCTCCCTCGGGTCGCGCTCGCCGACCGGTCCGCCTCGCGGGCAGGCCGATTCGTCCCGGCCGGGGGCCGCTTCGTCCCATACCCCACAACGGCCCGGAAGTCTGTGTCACTGTCGTCGTCATGAACCGAACCCGCAACCTTGTTCTCGCGCTCGCGCTCCTGGCGCCGCTGGCGGCGCCGGCCGGCGCGCTCGCCCAGGCGTTCACGCGCATCACCGATCCCGTGAACCCGATCGTGACCGCGACCTCCCAGAGCGGCGGCGGTTGCTGGGTCGACCTCGTGGGCGACGGCTACCTCGACCTGTTCGTGGCCAACGGCAACCTCGCGAATCAGCCGAACGCGCTCTACCGCAACCTGCGGCCGGGCGGCTTCGTCCGCGTGGTCTCGGGACCGGTCGTGACCGACGGCGGATCGTCGATCGGCGGCACGTTCGGCGACTTCGACGGCGACGGCATCCTCGACCTGTTCGTCACGAACCGGAACAACTTCGGCAATTTTCTCTATCGTGGCCTGGGTGACACGCTGTTCGCGCGCGTGACGAGCGGCGCGCCCGCGACCGACGTGGCGAACTCGAACAGCACGTCATGGGTCGATCTCGATGTGGACGGCAATCTCGACCTGTACGTCGTCAATTTCCAGGGCAACGATTTCCTGTACCGCAACGACGGCGGGCCCGGCTACACATTCACCCGCGTCGACACCACCGCCGCGACGCCCGGCGCCGAGTTCTCGATCCCCGGTGCGTGGGGCGACGTGAACGGCGACGGCCTGCCGGACCTGTTCATCGGCAACGCCGGTACGCAGAGCGATTACCTCTACATCAACCACGGCGGCCTGTTCTTCACGCGCACGGTGATCGCGGACGGCGTCGCGTCGCTCGGCGCGAGCTTCGGCGACTACGACAACGACGGCGACCTCGACCTGTTCGTCGCGCACTACCTGGGCGCGAAGAGCACGCTCTATCAGAACGGCGGCCCGCCCGCGTATGCGCTCTCGCCCGTCGCGACCGGGATCGTCTCGAACGAGGCAGGAAGCTGGGTCGGCAGCGCGTGGGGCGATTACGACAACGACGGCGCGCTCGACCTGTTCGTGGCGCGCGACGGCGGCGCAAGCTCGCTCTATCACAACGACGGCCCACCGCTGTACGGCTTCACCAAGAGCGCGGCCGCCCCGATCGCCACCGATACCGGCAACGCGTTCGGTGCGGTCTGGGGCGACTACGACCGCGACGGCCAGCTCGACCTGTTCGTCGCGAACGAGTCGGGCGGCGGCAACCGCCTCTATCACAACGGGGGGACCGCGAACCACTGGCTGACCGTGCGCTGCATCGGGACCGCGTCCAATCGCTCCGGCATCGGCGCGCGCGTGCGACTGCTCGCGACCATCGCCGGCTCGCCGCGCTGGCAGATGCGCGAAGTCACGGGGCAGACCGGCTACAACAGCCAGAACCTCGACCAGCACTTCGGCCTCGGGGATGCCGCGCTGGCGGACTCGCTGGTGGTCGACTGGCCCTCGGGCCGCCGCGATACCTACGCGCTCGTGCCGGTCGATACATTGCTGCAGGTGGTGGAGGGCGCCGGTACGGTCGCGGTCGCTCCCGGCGACCCGGCGCGGAAGGATGGCCCGCGCCTGGACTCTCCGGCGCCCAACCCCTGCCGCGGCGAGAGCTGGGTGCGATTTCTCCTGATGCGCGAAGCCGACACGAGCGTCGACGTGTTCGACGTACGGGGGCGGCACATCACAAATGCCGCGCGAGGACGGATGGCGGCCGGGCCGCACGTCGTGCGCCTCGCGATCCCGGCGGGCTCCCCTGCCGGGATCTACTTCTGTCGGCTGACCACGAGTCGCGTCGCCCTGACCGCCCGCCTCGCGTATTCACCGGGGAAGTAGTCCGCGTCGAAAGGCCCGTGAGACGACCCCAGGACGGGCCATGGTCCCCGCCCCGGGTGCCGCACCATCAACCATTTCCTGACGCGTGCGCAGATGGCCACCGAATCCCACGACCGGAAATCAAGCCTCCCCATGGGTCACCACCTGCGCTAGCTTGGGAGAGCGTTATGGAAATGTCATCTCAAACCTGGGAGGAAACAATGCTTGCACGTCATAGAACAGGTTCGACCACCCTCGCCGTCCTCCTCGCAACGTGCCTGGGCGCGGCCCGGGCGTTCGCGGACTCGACCTCCGTCAACATCACGACGAATGAGGCGACGAAGACCGCCGTAACGGCGAGCACGTGGTACGCGAGCCCGTGGGTATGGGCGGCCGCGGCTGGCGTGTTCCTGATCGTCGTGATTGCGCTGACCACGCGGGGCAATCGCAACCCCTGAGCAGCGCGGAACGAAGCGACTAGGGCAGCAGCCGCGCCCGGTAGGCACGACTCAGTCGATAGGTCGCACCGCCCTCGAGCACGACGTCGCAGTCGCCATGCGGCTCCGGGAGGATCTCGCGCACAAGGTCGACGTTGACGATCGTCGAGCGATGGATCCGGGCGAACCGCGCCGGGTCGAGTTGCTCCTCCATTTCGGTGAGCGTCAGCCGCAGCAGGTGCCGCTCCTCGCCGGCGACCAGGAGCACGTAGTTCCCCGCCGCTTCGACCGCCTCGAGGTCTTCCACCCGGACGAGCACGATGCGGCCCCGGTCGCGCACGGCAAAGCGTCGCGGATACGCCGCGCTGCCGGCGTCGCGGACGCCCGCGCGCACCGCCACGAGCTGGTCGAGCAGGCCGCGCAGGCGCAGCCGCTCGGGCGCGCTGTCCCCGCGGGCGAGCGCCTCGCGCGCGCGCCCCAGGCACTCGAGGAAGCGCTGCTCGCTATAGGGCTTGAGCAGGTAGTCGAACGCGTGGACCTCGAACGCGCGTAACGCGTGCACGTCGTGCGCGGTCACGAACACGACCAGCGGCCAGCGCTCCGCCGGCAGGCGGG
>JBDTYW010000348.1:0-3169 GCA_040005445.1 Candidatus Eiseniibacteriota bacterium | reverse complement strand
GGCGTCCACCGCGTCCAGCGCGTGCCCGCGACCGAGGCCCAGGGCCGCATCCACACCTCGGCCGCCACCGTCGCGGTGCTGCCCGAGGCCGAGGACGTGGACCTCGAGATCAGGGACGACGAGATCCTGGTCGACGTCTACCGCTCGAGCGGCAAGGGCGGCCAGGGCGTCAACACGACCGACTCGGCGGTGCGCATCCACCACCTGCCGACCGGCATGATCGTGACCTGCCAGGACGAGCGCTCGCAGATCAAAAACCGCGCGAAGGCGATGAAGGTGCTGCGCGCCCGCCTGCTCGACCTCAAGATCCAGAAGGAAGCCGCGGAGCGCTCGCGCGCCCGCAAGGAACAGGTTTCGACCGGGGATCGCTCGGCCAAGATCCGCACCTATAATTTTCCGCAGGGCCGCGTCACCGACCACCGCATCGGGCTCACGCTCTACCAGATCGACGACGTGATGGAGGGCGGGATCGACACTCTGATCGACGGCATGGTCGCTTCGGACGCCGCGGACAAGCTGCGCGAGGCGGGCTTCAGCGACGAGTCCGCGCCGGTCGTGACCCGGGCGAGTGGCGCGGACGAGGACGATGACGCATGACCGTGCGCGAAGCGCTCGACGGCGCGGCGCGGCAACTCGATCAGGCGGGCTTGGCGAACGGCCGGGGAGAGGCGGAAATGCTCCTCGGCCGTCTGCTTGACACCCCGCGGGCCGGGCTCTACCTGCGCGGCGACGAGGAATTCGACACCGGACTGGCGCGCACGCTCGGGCTGTGGCTCCTGCGCCGCGCCGGCGGCGAGCCCGTCCAGTACATCGTGGGCGAGGCTGCGTACCGGGACCTCGTGCTCGAGGTCGGGCCGGGCGTGTTCATTCCGCGGCCCGAGACCGAGCTGCTGGTCGACGAGACGTTGCGCTTCCTCGAGGGCGTCGAAGGCGCGCGCGTGCTCGAGTGCTGCACCGGCTCGGGCGCGATCGGGCTCGCGCTCGCGAGCGAGCGGGCGGACCTGACGGTCGTGATGACCGAGCTTTCGCCGCGCGCGATCGTGTTCGCGGCGCGCAATCGCGCCCGCCTCGCGCCGCCGGCCGCCGCGCGCGCGCACCTCGTGCTCGGCGACCTCGCGAGCGCGCTGCGCGGCCCATTCGACGCGCTGATCGCGAACCCTCCGTACGTCGCCGAGGCCGAGCGAGCGCTCCTGCCGCGCGACGTGCTCGACCACGAGCCCGGGCTCGCGCTGTTCGCGCCCGAGGACGGCCTGGCCGCGATCCTGCGCCTGGTCGACGACGGCGCGCGCGTCGTGCGCCCCGGCGGACTGGTCGCGCTTGAACTGGGCGAGGAGCAGGGCGATACTGTGCGGGCGCGCTTCCTCGCCCATCCCGCTTACGAGGATGCGCGCATCGTCTTGGATCTCGCCGGCCGCGCGCGCATGGCGCTCGCCCGGCGACGATTTTCCCCCGACGTGCAAGGACGGGCGCGATGATGGCAACCCAGACGGAGCGATCTTCCATGGACTGTCTCGTCCTCCAGGGTGGCCGGCCTCTCACGGGCACGGTCGAGGTCTCGGGCGCGAAGAACGCCGCGCTCCCTCTGATGGCGGCGACGCTGCTGGCCCCCGGCGTCCACGAGCTGACGCGCGTGCCGCGTCTCGCCGACACCCGGACGATGGTCCGCGTGCTCGAGGCGCTCGGCGCGAAGATCCAGTGGGGCGGCGCCGTCATGAAGATCGACACCTCGACCTGTTCCTCGGTCGAGGCACCGTACGAACTGGTCAAGACCATGCGCGCGTCGGTCTATGTGCTCGGCCCGCTGCTCGCGCGCTTCGGCCGCGCCCGCGTGTCGCTGCCCGGCGGCTGCGCGTGGGGACCGCGCCCGGTCGACCTCCACCTCAAGGGCATGGAGGCGCTCGGCGCCACGATCGAGATCGACGAGGGCTACATCGTCGCCATTGCGCCCGCCGCCGCCGGTGGGGCGCACGGCTCGTCGCTGCGCGGCACGCGCTTCACGTTCCCGATCTCGAGCGTGGGCGCGACCGGCAACCTGGTCATGGCCGCGGTGCTCGCGCGCGGCATCACGGTCATCGAGAACGCCGCGATCGAGCCCGAGATCACGCAGCTGCTCGAGTACCTCGTGGCGATGGGCGCGAACATCGAGGGCATCGGTACCACCCGGCTCGCGATCGAGGGCGTCGATGCCCTCTCGCCCGCGAACGTCGAGGTGATTCCCGACCGCATCGAGGCCGCGACCTATCTCGTCGGCGGCGCGATCACGCTCGGAGACGTCTCGATCACGCGCTGTCAGCCCGGGCACCTCGTCGCCTCGCTCGCCGCGCTCGAGGCGATGGGCTCGCGCATCACGATCGATGGCCTGACCGTTCACCTGCAGTCGGCCGGGCGCCCGCGCGCCGCAAACGTCACGACCGCGGTCTACCCGGGATTTGCGACCGACATGCAGGCGCAGTTGATGGCGCTCGCCGCCGTCGCCGACGGCGTGAGCGAGATCACCGACACGATCTACCACGATCGCTTCAGCCACGCACCCGAGCTGACCCGCATGGGCGCCGACATCCGGGTCGTGGACAACGTCGCGACCGTGCACGGCAGGAGCCGCCTCAAGGGCGCGCCCGTGATGGCGACCGACCTGCGCGCCTCGGCCGCGCTCGTGCTGGCCGGCCTCGCCGCCGAGGGCGAGACCGTGGTGTCGCGCATTTATCACCTCGATCGCGGCTACGAAAACCTCGCCGCCAAGCTCGCCACGCTCGGCGCGCAGGTGGAACGCCGGCCGGAGTAGGAATGCCCCGCGCGCTGGCGGTCATCGGCACCGCCGGTCACATTGACCACGGCAAGACCGCGCTCGTCCGCCGCCTCACCGGCATCGACACCGATCGCCTCAAGGAAGAGAAGGAGCGCGGGATCTCGATCGATCTCGGCTTCGCCCCGCTCGTCACGCCCGCCGGGCGCCACGTCGGCATCGTCGACGTGCCCGGGCACGAGCGCTTCGTGCGCAACATGCTCGCCGGCGTGGGCGGCATTGACGCCGTACTGCTCGTGATCGCCGCCGACGAGGGCGTGATGCCCCAGACGCGCGAGCACTTCGCAATCGTCAAGCTGCTCGAAGTGCCCCGCGGCCTGATCGTGCTTACCAAGGCCGACCTCGTGGACGACCCCGCGTGGCTCG
>JBDTYW010000347.1:0-3184 GCA_040005445.1 Candidatus Eiseniibacteriota bacterium | reverse complement strand
GCGTGCGCGCGCTGCCGCTCGCCGGCGCGCGCGACGTCCTGAGCGACGCCGGGTTCCGCGCGCGCATCGACGGCGACGGCTCGCGCGTGCTGGCGCAATCGCCACCGGCGGGCACCCGCGCCGAGCGCGGAGCGCTGGTCGTGCTCTCGACCATGCCCGGCGCCGGCGGCGTGCCGAACGTGGTCGGCATGACCGTGCGCCAGGCGCTGACCGAGCTCGCCGCAGTGGCCCTGCCCGCCCAGATCGTCGGCCGCGGCGTGGTCGTGCGCCAGGATCCTCCGGCGGGCAGCGCGTTCGCGCGCGGCCGCTCGTGCGTCCTGGTGTGCGAGGAGCGGCAGCAACTCGAGCCGCCCGCCGGGAGGAAGTCGTGAGCTCGCCGCGCGGGCCGTGGCCCCTGTCGTGGACCGAGTTCCTGGGCGCGCTCGGCGTGGACGCGAGCGCGGTCAGCGGCCCGGCGCCCGCGACGGTCAACGGCGCCGCATTCGACTCGCGCCGCGTGCGCTCGGGCGACGCGTTCTTCGCGCTCCAGGGGCAGGAGGCGAACGGCGCGCGCTTCGTGATCGAGGCCACGACGCGCGGCGCCGCGTGCGTCGTCGCCGAGGCCCCGACCGGCGTGCGCGCGCCGCTCGCGCCCGACACCCTGCCCGCCGAGGTGATGGTGGGGGAGGCGCGCAAGGCGCTCGCGCAGGCCGCGATCGCGCTCTATCGCGATCCCTCGGCACGGCTCACGTTGATCGGGCTCACGGGCACGAACGGCAAGACCACGGGGGCGTTCCTCTGCCGCGCGATCCTCGAGGCAGCCGGCGTGAGCTCGGGCATGGTCGGCACCGCCGGCTACTGGATCGGCAGCGAGCGCCGCGATGCTCCCCACACCACGCCCGAGGCGCCCGATCTGTGCGACCTGCTCGACACCATGAGCGAGCGCGGCCTGCGCGCGGCGGTGCTCGAGGTGTCGAGCCATGCGCTCGAGCTGCGGCGCACCTACGGGCTGTCGTTCCGCAGCGTGGTGTTCACCAACCTGACGCGCGACCACCTCGACTTCCACGGCAGCGAGGACGCATACCTGAAGGCCAAGCTTCGCCTGTTCAACGGACAGAACGGCGGCGAGACGCGCATGACCACCGCGGTCGTCCACGCTTCCGATCCGCACGCCGCCGAGGTGCTCGCGGCCTGCAAGGAGGGCGGGATGCGGGTCGTGCGCTTCGCGATCGCGGGCGCTCCCGGCGCCGACGGGGCGGAGCTGGTGGCCCGGGACGTTGCGCTCGAGCCGCGCGCGTGCCGCTTCACGATCGACGAGGCCGGCGTCCTGACCCCGATCCGGCTGCCGCTGCCCGGCCGATTCAACATCGAGAACGCGCTCGCCGCCTGGGGCGCGACCACGTCCTTCGGCATCGATCGCGCCGTCGCGGCGCGCGCGCTCGAGGCGTTCGCCGGCGTCCCCGGCCGCCTCGAGGTGATCGATCGCAACCAGCCGTTCACGGTGCTCGTCGACTACGCGCACACGCCCGATGCGCTCACGCGCGTGATCGCCACCGTGCGCGAGACCCTGCCGGCGGCGGGACGGCTCGCCGTGGTGTTCGGTTGCGGCGGCGATCGCGACCGCGGCAAGCGTGTGGCGATGGGCGAGGCCGCCGCCGCGGGCGCAGACCTCGCGGTCGTGACCGACGACAATCCGCGCAACGAGAACCCCGCCGTGATCCGCGGCGAGGTCATGAAGGGCGCCGAGGCGGCGTTCGCGGCCGGCCACTCTCCGGTGGGCGCGCAGCGGCCGCTCGAGATCGCGGGCCGCCGGCGTGCGATGGAGCAGGCGCTCGGCTGGGCGCGCGCGGGCGACGTCGTCCTGCTCGCCGGCAAGGGCCACGAGGGCGTGCAGATCGTCGGCGCCGCGTCGGTCCCGTTCGACGATCGCCTCGAGGCCGGACGGGCGCTCGAAGCCATGGGGTTCGGGTCGTGAGCGACTTCACGCTCCTCGACGTCGCGCGCGCCACCGGCGCGCACGTGGTCGTCCCGGGCGGCGGCGTTCCCGCGGCCGGGGCAGTGGTCCTGGGGGCGACGCTCGACTCGCGGCGCGCGGGCGCCGGCCGCCTGTTCGTGCCCTTGCCCGGCACCCGCACCGACGGCCACGAGTTCATCGCGCAGGCGCTCGACGCCGGCTCGCCCGGCGCGTTCTGTGCGCGCGCGCGCGAAGCCGCCGCCGTCGCCGCATGCCGCGCGGTCGGCGTGCCCGCCGGCGCAGCGCTGCTAGTGGTCGAGGACCCGGAAGCAGCTCTCAACGCGTGGGCAGAGGCAAGGCGTGCGGCGTGGACGGGCGAGTTGGTCGCGATCGCGGGCTCGAACGGCAAGACCACGACCAAGGAAATGCTGGCCTCGATCCTGGCGCGGCGCGCCCCCACGCTCAAGACCGAGGGCAATCTCAACAATCACCTCGGCGTGCCTGTGACCCTGACGCGGCTCACCGACGCCGCGCGCTACGCGGTGGTCGAGATCGGCATGAACCGCTCGGGCGAGGTGCGCCTCCTCTCCCGGCTCGCGCGCCCGACCGCGGCGATGATCACGAACATCGGGCCGGAGCACCTCGAGGGCCTGGGCACGCTCGACGAGGTCGCGCGCGCCGAGGCCGAGATCGGCGAGTCCCTGCCGAAGGGCGCGCCGCTGATCGTGCCCGGGGACGAGCCGCGGCTCTCGCCCTGGCTCAGCCCGCTGCGCGCGCGCCTGTCGACGTTCGCGCTGGTCGCCGGGTCGGACTTTGTGGCCCATGACATCGAATTGCTCGGCGCCGAGGGGATGCGCTTCCGCGTCGCGGGCTTCCCGCCGCTGACCGTGCCCGTGCCCGGCCGCCACAGCGTGTCGAACGCGCTGGCGGCGATCGCGGTTGCGCGCCAGCTCGGCCTGACCCCTGAGGAATGCGCCGAGGGGCTGGCCGCAATGGCGCACCCGGCGGGGCGCATGGAAGTGGTGCGCTGGGGCGGGGTGAGCGTTCTGCTCGATCACTACAACGCGAACCCGGGGTCGATGGACGCCGGGCTCGACGCGCTCGAATCGTGGCCGGGCGCGCGCCGCCGTTACGCGGCGCTCGGCCGCGCGGAGCGAGGTGCGGCGTGATCTTCCCGAGCAGCGTCAGCGCGAGCTCGTCGCCGCGCGGGCCGCCGTAGATGAACGCGGCGGCGTCAGCGCCCATGGGCCT
>JBDTYW010000346.1:0-3213 GCA_040005445.1 Candidatus Eiseniibacteriota bacterium | reverse complement strand
GGGCGCGAAGACGATGGGGGCACGAAGTCCTCGATCGCTGGAGAAGGCGGGGCGAACGCCCCGGAGAAACGCCGGACGCGCACCCACGGGCGCGCGCACGGACATGATCGTAATCGTCGAGGTGTTCGCGTGACAAGGGCCATGGCCTTCACGCGCAGACCGAAGGCGCCTTCCCCCCGCGGGCCGCAGGGTCCGCGTAGGCGCGAGGAATTACTTGGCACCACCACGTTTCGTTCGCGACACGGCCGGCTTCGCCATCAGCCAGTACCTGTCGCGCATCGTGCAGCTGCTCCGCGGGATCATCGCGGCGCGCCTGCTCGGTCCGGCTGCGTACGGTTCATGGAATGCGCTGTTGCTGGTGCTCGACTACGGCATCCTGAGCCAGCTCGGGCTCCAGCAGGGGCTCGACCAGGAGATCCCCGGGGCGATCGCGCGCGGCGATGAGGCCGAGACTCGGCGCCTCAAGCAGGGCGGCGTCTCAGGCATGGTCGGGCTGTGGACCGTGTTCGCGGTGGCGGTGGGCTTCTACCTCGTGTTCGCCCCGCGGCGCCTCGCCGAGGGCTGGGGCGTGGGCGGTGTGCTGCTCATGGTCCTCGCCGTCCTGCTGCAGGAGCTGATCTTTTATCACGGCACGCTGCTGCGCTCCCACGGCCGCATCGGCGTCGTGAGCAAGGCGCTCTCCCTGCAGGCGATCGTCGGCGGCGTGGTCGGCATCGGGCTGGTGTTCCCGTTCGGCATGTGGGGGCTGCTCGAGGGCTGGCTCGCCGGGCAGCTCGCCGCCCTGGTCTACCTCCGGCGCGAGGGCGCTCCGATCGCCCCGCTTGCGTTCGTGCCGAACGCCGGAACGAGGCAGCTGCTCCGGCGCGGTTTCCCGATCTTCCTGTTCATGGCGGCCAGCATGGTGCTCAAGTCGGTCGACCGGATCATGATCCTCAAGTTCCTGTCGATCGAGGCGCTCGGTTACTACAGCATCGGGCTGATGGGCGTCTCCATGCTGCTCTATATCCCGGATTCGGTCTCCTACGTGCTCTACCCGCGCATGCTGGCCACCTACGCGCGCTCGCGCGACGCCGACGTGACCGCGCGCGAGATGCTGCGCCCGCTCGCCACCGTGGCCTGGCTGATGCCGCTGATCGTGGGCGTGAGCGTGTTCTTCGTGCGCGAAGTCGTCGCGCTCGTGCTGCCGAAGTACCTGCCGGGCGTGCCCGCGCTGTCGATCCTGCTGTTCGGCACGCTCGGGCTGGCGCTGTCGTCGATCCCGGCGTTCTACATCATGGCGATCCAGAAGCAGGTCAAGCTGCTGCCGCTCGCGCTCGGCTCGATCGTGCTCGACATCGCGCTGATCGGCCTGTTCCTCCGCCTCGGCTGGAAGCTCGAGGGCGTCGCCGCGGGCGTGAGCACGGGCTACGTCGTGTACGGGGTCGGGCTCCTGATCTACGCCGCCAGCCATCTCGCCACGACGTTCCGGGGGCGCGCGATGTTCGTCCTGCGTTCGGTGCTGCCCACGCTGTGGGCGACGACGCTCGCCGTGACGTTCGCGCTCGTGCTGCCGCCGCTGGTTCCGGACGCCTACGGCGGCTGGGGCCTTGCCGGGATCGAGGCGGGCCTGTTCATCGCGCTCTACCTGGCCGCCGCGCGCGCGCTCCAGCCGCGCACCGGAATCGTCGCCATGCTGAGGCAGTCGGAATCGCCGTTCGCGCGCATGATCGCCGGGGCATGGTCCCGTGACTAGGCTCCCGTGGTAGTCACCCCGCGCTGGTTCCGGCTCGACGCCCATCGCCTGGCGGCGGGAGCGTGTGCAACGGCGCTTCTCGCCGCGAGCGCGGCGGGGGCGGCGCTGCCGGCCCCGCTCAGGATCAGCGGCGGGCTGCTCGCGCTCGTGCTGTGGCCGGGCGCGATGCTGCTGCGCTTCCTGCTCGCCGATCGCGAGATCGAGTGGCCCGGCCGGATCGCGTACTCGTTCGCGCTCGGCCTGCTGCCGGCCGGAGTGCTCGCCCTCCTGTCGCACTTCTTCCGGTTCGACGCGGGCGTGGGCCTGTGGGCGCTGCCGATGCTCGGCTTCGGGCTCGCGCTGGTGGAGCCGCCGCGCCCGGCGGCGCCGGCGGACCCGCGCGGGCTCCTGCCGTGGGTGTTCATGGCGGGCTGGGTCGTGGTCGTCGGCGTGGTCGTGGGCGGGCTTGGTGCGCCGCTGGTCTACCAGTCCGACTCGCTCGACCACATCGCGACCGTGCGCCGCATCGAGGTCACCCGCGAGCCGTTTCCGACCGACGCGTTCTTCCGGGACGCGGGCGTCACCGGGGCGGACCCGCGCAAGGGTACGTACCACGTCGCACTGGCGCTGGTGGCGCGGGCCGCGCGCGTCGACCCGGTGACGCTCTGGCGCTTCCTGCCGCTCTTGTTCATCCCGGTGTTCCTGCTCGCGATGTACTCGCTGACGTTCGCGCTCACGCGCTCGCGCATGGCCGGCCTGGTCGCGACGTTCCTGTTCCCCCTGATCTACGGCGGGGGCCCGGGCGGGACCGAACTGCGCGAGACCGTGTACTCGACGCGCGTGGGCGAGCTCGTGGCGTTGCTGTCGATCGCGGCGCTCGTGCGCTTCATCGAGCGCGGGGGCAAGCGCCGGCTCGGGCTGTTTTGGGCCGTGGCGGTGAGCGCGATCCTGGTGCACGTCTGGTATGCGCTGTACTTCGCGCTCGCGCTCGGCGTCTACGCCGCGGGGGTACTGGTCGCGGCGCCCACGCGCGAGCGCTGGAAGCGCTTCGGGCTCGCGTTCGGCGGCCTGCTCGCGCTCGCCGGGCCTTACCTCGCGTTTCGCGTGATGCAATCGTACGGACCGCAGAACGTAATCCATACCGATCCCCAGGGACTGCTCTACCTCGGTCCGCACCTGTTCACGGTCGACCCGCAGGCGATGTGGGCCTGGAACGGCGTGTGGCTCGTGGTGGCGCTGCTTGCCGTGCCGTGGTTCTGGTCCCGCCGTCGGGAATCCACCGGCACGATCTACCTCGCGCTGGTCACGCCCGCGGTGCTGCTGGTCATGCTCAATCCGTTCGTCCTGCCCTGGGCGCAGGCGAAGCTCGGCTATCTGACGATGCGCCTGATCTGGATCGCGCCCGTGATCCCGGCGGTGGCGATCGTGATCACCGGGCTCGGCGAGGGCGTCGTGCGCCGGCGGGGGGCCCGCCGCGCGTGGTCGCTCGCGGGGCTCGCGGG
>JBDTYW010000345.1:0-3218 GCA_040005445.1 Candidatus Eiseniibacteriota bacterium | reverse complement strand
CCGCCGACTAGAACGCGACCGTCACGCCGAACGACGGCAGGAACGGCAGCATGCGCACCGGCGTGGCGCGGCTGTAGCCGTCGACATACCGGTAGTCGTACAGGTTTCGCCGGCCGTAGGCGTTGATCAGCTCGAGCGCCGCGGTGGCGCGCGTCGCGCCGATGCGGAACTCGCGCTCGCCCCGGACATCGAGGCGGTGATACCAGGGGAAACGGCCGCTGTGATACTCCCCCAGCACTGGAATCCAGCCCAAACCGTCGTAGAACTCCGACACGTTTTCGCGTCCCACGACCGGCGTGTAGGGGCGGCCGCTCTGGGCCCGCCACTTCACGCCGAGCGTCCAGCCGGGCGACGGGCGCACGCGCCCCACGACGGCGATCGTGTGCCGCAGGTCCTGCGCCGGCGCGTACTCGGCGCTCCCCGGGAAATTCCGGTACCGCACCTCGCCCCACGAATACGACACCCACGCATCCCAGCGCGGGCGCGGCACGTGCGCCAGGAATTCGATCCCGCGCGCGGTGCCGGTGCCGGTGTTGGCGTACGGCGGCGCGCCCGCAGGCGCGTTTGCGTCGTACACGATCAGGTCGCCGAGGCGCTTGTGATAGCCCTCGAGCGACAGGCGTTCCCCCCGGCGAAACGTGCGCGTCACCCCGGCCAGCAGGTGGCGCGCGCGCTCGGCGCGCAGGTCGGCGTTCCCGATCGTCGGGTCGGCCTCGAGCCGATCGCCCGGGAACTGCAGGTACTCCCCCGCCGCCGCGTGCAGCGTGATGCCCGGCAGCGGCGTGCGCCACGTCAGGCGCAGGCGCGGCGTGGGCTCGGTCTGCCCGCTGCGAGAAGCGCGCTCGATCCGCACCCCGGCGATCACGCCGAGCGTCGAGTCGAGCCCGCTGGCCTCGACCTGGGCGTAGCCGGCGAGGTACACGTTGCGCCCCTCGTACGCCGCCGTCACGCGCGCCGTGTCGAGCGGCGAGCGCGGGTTCGACCGCCGATCCGGCTCGAGGATCGAGAGCCGGTTGATGTCGAGCCCGTACTCCGTGTGCGAGTGCGTCAACTGCGCACCGGTCACCCACGTGATCCGACGCGACGGCCTCCTGGCATCGCCCCGCCAGTCGAACGTCCGCACGTCCTGGTCCGCGTGCTGCGGCAGTCCGCCGAACAACTCCACTGCCTGTGCCCGCCAGGCGTAGGCCACGGCCTGCGTCAGCGCCCACCGGCCCGCGGCCCGCTCCCAGTTGAGGGAGGCCATGGTCAGGTGGCGGTTCCACTCGAGCCCCGACGATTCGGCCGGCGCGAAGGCGAATGTGTCGCCCAGCCGCGCCGACAGGAAATCGCCCGAGCGCAGGAACCCGAGGCGCAGGTCGTTTGCGCCCACGCGCCGGTACACGCGCGCATCCACGTCCCAGTAGGCCG
This sequence comes from Candidatus Eiseniibacteriota bacterium, assembly GCA_040005445.1. Taxonomy (GTDB): domain Bacteria; phylum Eisenbacteria; class RBG-16-71-46; order RBG-16-71-46; family DASYSL01; genus JANPEF01. The sequence goes on along the minus strand of JBDTYW010000345.1, from coordinate 1,808 downwards.
GCAGCGCCGCCGGTCCCGAGGTGCGGCCCTTCAGCACCTGGTCGATGTACGAGCGCCGGGCGGCCAGCAGCCACGACCCGCGCCCATCTTCGCCGAGCGGGCCCTCGAGCGTGCCGTTCGCGGTCAGCAGCGACAGGCCCACGCCCGCCCGCACCCTCGACAGGTCGCCGATGCGGCGCTTGATCTTGAGCACGCCGGACAGCGCGTCGCCGTACTCCGCCGTGTAGCCGCCCGACAGGAACTCCAGCCGGTCGATGACGTCGGTGTTGAGCACGCTCACGACGCCGCCGAAGTGGTACGCGTCGCTCACCGACACCTGGTCGATCAGAATCCGGTTCTGCCCGCCGTCGCCGCCCTGCACGAACAGCAGGCCGTCGAAGTCGGAATCGTTCGAAACCCCCGGCAGCGCCGTCAGCACTCTGGTCGGATCGGCGAACCCGCCGGGAAGCCTCTGCGCATCGCGGCCTGCCATGCGCAGCGTCATCGCCCCGTTCTCGCCGAACGTGATGCCGGTGCCGTGGACCACTTCCTCCGGCAACTGCACCACGCGCTCCCCGGTCTGCGGGTGATCCGCCGGGCCCGCCTTCTTCGGCGCCGTCTCCTCGGTGGACGCAAGCAGGCGGGGCCCTGCCGACACGGAGTCGGCCGGAGCGACCGCGCGCGCGGCTCCGACCTCGATCCCCGCAAGCACGAGCAAGCCGGCGAACCCGGATGCCACGGCGCGAACGCCCCTCATGAACTCCAAGCCAATTGACGACCCCCGCCTGAGAGACGCGATCGCGTCCTCCGGAGAGTGCTTCGTGATCCAGCGACTGCGCGTCCTGATGCTGGTCCGTCAGATCGGGAGCAGGTCCCAGAAACCGCGAGCCGGTTACGGCGGTGACTCCGGAATGTGGGGGATCCCCGGGGGCCTCCGTGCAATGCCTCAAAGAATTCCGCGTCTCGGCCGATGCCGCCACGCAGGGGACAAGTCTAAGGCCGCAAGAACCGGTCTGACAAGGGCCTGACAGATCGGTGAAGGGGCAGCGTCAGTTAGCCGGCCCGGGGGGCGTGGGCCAGGCCGGGAGATTCGGCCGAATCCCCCTCGGCACCCGCCTGGGAGGGCAGTCCGAGGACCTGGCGGGCGACGTCAAACGCCGCCTGGGGGCGGGCCAGCTGGCGGCAGGCCTCGCGCATCGAGGCCGACAGGGCCGGGTGCGCCAGGATGCGCTCGATCGAGGAAGCCACCTGCTCGAACGAGCGCGCCCGCACCGCCGCCCCGGAGACCGAGAGCGCCAGGGAGTTCTTCTCCTCCTGGCCCGGGGTGGGCCGGAACACCACCATGGGAACCTGCATGGCGAGGCTTTCGCTGCAGGTCAGGCCGCCGGCCTTGGTCGCGATCACGTCAGCCGCGGACAGGAGCGCCGGTACCTGGTCGGTGAAGCCGAGCACGCGCACGCGGCCGGGCGCCGCCTCGGCGATCGAGCGCATGCGCATGCGCAGCCGCGCGTTCTTGCCGCACACCACGAGCAATTGCGGGGCGCTCGGCAGGTCGAGCACGCGTTCGGCCAGCGTCGAGAGCGGGCCGACGCCGTTGCCGCCCCCCATCAGGAGGACGGTCGGTCGGTCGGGCTGGAGCTGGAACTGGCGGCGCGCCTCGGTGCGGTCCATCGGGCCGCCTGAGAATAGCGGGTCGATCGGAATGCCGGTGACGTGGATGCTCTCCCATGCCACGCCCCACGAGGCGAGTTCCTCGCGCACCGCCGCGGTGGCCACGAACGAGGCGTCGATGCCCTCGATCGCCCAGAACGGGTGCGCCGTGAAGTCGG
>JBDTYW010000344.1:0-3220 GCA_040005445.1 Candidatus Eiseniibacteriota bacterium | reverse complement strand
TCACGCCGTCGGTGTAGAACGCGACCACGCTGCCGCGCGGGCAGCGCGTCTCGAGATCCTCATACGCCTGTCCTCCGGCGACGCCCAGGATCAGCCCGCCGTGCTCCAGCTCGTGCACGGCGCCGTCCGGAGAGACGATCAGCGGAGGATTGAGCCCGGCGTTGGCCCACGTCAGCGTGCGGCGGCGGGCGTCGAGCCGTGCGAACGCGAGGCAGACGAACTTCTCGGGCTGGCGCAACGCGACCAGCTCTTCGTTGAGCCGTGCGAGCAGTGCGCCGGGCGAGGTGGTTTCGTCGGCGCGCGCCCTCAGGTGCGCCTGCGCCGAAGCGAGGAGGAGCGCCGCGGGCAATCCCTTGCCGCAGACGTCGGCCAGCGCGAGCCCGAGCGTGCGGCGCCCCATCGCCAGGTAGTCGTAATAATCGCCCCCGATCTCCTCTGCCGGGCGCGTCGCGGCCGCGAGATCGACCGTGGGAAACACCGGGGCCTCGAACGGCAGGAGCCGGTCCTGGATCCGGCGCGCGAGCAGCACGTCGCGCTCGAGTGCGGCGCGCTCGAGCAGGCGGTCATGCAGCTCGGCGTTCTCGACGGCGACCGAGGCGCGCGACGCGAACTCGGTCAGGCGCTCGCGCTCCTCGGGATCGAACCAGGGTCCCGACAGGCGCGGGCCGAGCGCGAGGATCGCCTGGCAGCGCTCGCCCGAGTAGAGCGGCAGCAGCAGCGACGTGCCGGCGTCCGCGAGGCGCGCCAACTCGCGCGCGTCTTCTCCCGCGCCCTGCGGCGTGCCGCCGGCGACGCCGTTCAACTCGTCAAGGGCGCGCGGCCCGCGGCCCCGGGCCACGGCGGCGACAATCGGGGCGGGCAGGCGGGTGAGCAGCGTGGCGCCGCCGTGCGTGCCGGGCGCCCGGCCGTGGAGCGAGGACAGGGACGCGGTCCCGCCGCCCTCGAGCGCGAACACCGCGCAATGCTCGAGCCCGAGATGCGCGGTGAGTGCGCTCGCGGCCTCGTCGAGCACGGCGGCGAGCGGCTGGAACGCGCCCGGCCGGAACCCGAACGCGGGGGCCGGGGCGGGCTTCCCGGCGGCCACACCGACGTCGAAGACCCGGTGCACGATCGTCGCGTAGCCGAACCCGAGCGGCACCAGGAGGAGCGTCCACGGGACCCAGCGCTCGCCGGGAACATGCACGGCCGGTGCGATGTTCTTGAGGAGGGTGAGCGCGGCGAGCGGCAGGAGGCCGAGCACGACCGCCCACACCAGCGTGGTCAGGCGCGAGCGATGATGCGCAGGCGCGCGGCGCGCGCTCGCGACGAATGCGATCACGGCGGCCACGATCGCGCCGGTGAAGAACAGGGAGAGCAGGGCCTCGAACGCCCCGCCCGAGATGAACGCCATGGCGGGGCTGACCGAGTCCGAGAGCGCGCCGAACGCCGCGGCGAGCACCGCGACGAGGAACAGCGCGGCGCCCAGGGAATAGCCAAGCGCCACCAGGCGGCGGGTCGCCCGGCCGGGCCGACCCTCGGGAAAGCGCGCGAAGAAATCGACCAGCGCGGCAGGGAGCAGGAGCGTCGCTCCGGTGGTCGCGACGTCGAGCGCGAGCGGGCCGAGCGTGCCGGGCGTGACCAGCCACTCGGGGGAGACCGGCCGGGGCGCGAGCAGCAGCGCCGCCGAGAGTGCGAACAGCACGAACGCGAACACCAGGGCGTCGGCGCGCAGGACCCACACCGAGCCGGCGACCACGACGAACGCCCCGGCGAGCGCGAGCGCGAGCAGGGCGCGCGAACGCTCGTCGGAGGTGAGCGGGGCGGAGGTGAGGCGGAGGGGGAGCATCCGATGGTCCCGCTCGATGCGTATCTCGGTCGAGGCATCGAGCACGGGAAGGGCGGGTGTGCCGCCCAGGACCCGGTCACCGGGGCGAATGCCGGCTTGCGCGGCGGGGCCGCGCGGGTCGACGATCATCACGTGATCGCCGCGCAGGCGCCAGCCGTAGGAGCCTCGAACGGCGAGACCCGCCGCGCCGAGGCCGACCACGGCGGCCGTCCAAAACGCGTACCCCCACACCAGCCACCGGCGGAAACGGGACATGGAATCCCCTTCGTCGCTGGAAGCCCGTGCGGGGGCACGGCGCACAGGTTGGACTGTTGGACCCCGGGTGTCAAGCGGGCGGAAGTTCCGCTCAAGCCGGGGGCCGGGCCTGCCGAAAACCCGGGCGAAGGGCGGCGCCATCGGCGCGGCCCCCGACCAGGGAGGTCATCCATGTTGGTCCTGACACGGAAGTTGGGCGAGAACATCCGAATCGGGGACGTGATCAAGATCACGGTCCTCGAAGTGCGCTCCGGGCAGGTCAAGCTCGGAATCGACGCACCGCCCGAGATCAAGGTTCATCGTGAGGAGATCTATGCGCGAATCCAGGCAGAAAATCGCAGGGCCGCGGCCTCCTCGCCCGACGCACTTCGCGACGCCGCCCGGGATCTCACGTTCCTTCCCGACGAGCCCGGGGAACGCAAAGGACCGACCCAGTCCTGATCGACTCCCCAAGGGCGACGGCGCGACACCCGCTCCAGTCCGCGGGACGCTGGTGGAACGCGCGCGCGAACGCCTGCGGACCGGCTTCTACGATCGCGCCGACGTCACCCGCTCGCTGGTCGAAGCGCTCCTGAACGATCTTGCCCTGAGCTGAACGGCGCCCGCGCACAGGGCCCCCGGCCTTGCTGCCCGCGGGACAGGGTTCTATAGTGCCGTTCCATGGCACGCACCCTCCGAGCACCCGCCGAATCCCGCGTTCGCGCCCCACGCGCGAAGCCTGCCGGACCCCGGACCGGCGACGCCGCCCCGGCGGAACTGGCGGGCGTCAAGCCGTTGGGCGAGGTGCTCTCCGACGCCCTGGTCTATGCCGATGACCAGCTCCGCGTGCGCTACCTCAATCGCGAGGCCTGTCGCCTGCTCGGCTGTACCCCGGCCTGGGCGGTCGGCCGCCCGGGCTCGGAGGTCCTCAGGACCGCCGTGCCCAACGAGGACCTGTTCGCCGAAACCCCCGGGGAGCGCGCGAGCGAGCGCGAGACCTTGCTGCTCACGCGTACCGGCAGCGAGGTGCCCGCGCGGGTCACGCTCGCGCGCCTGCCGGGCGGCGGCACGTGCGCGATCGCGCGCGACCTGACGCAGGCGCAGCGGCTCCAGCGCGAGTTGCGCATGCGCGAGCGCCTGGCCACGGTGGGCGAGCTTGCC
>JBDTYW010000343.1:0-3239 GCA_040005445.1 Candidatus Eiseniibacteriota bacterium | reverse complement strand
GGCTCGCCGGCGGCGTGGTCGCGATCGCGACCGCCGCGCTGGTGGCGGTGGCGTACAACCATGCCGACGGCTCGGTGGTGTGGGTGGGCGCGATCCTCGTGGGCGCGACGCTCGGCTTCCTGCGCTCGAACTTCCCGCCCGCGAAGATCTTCCTCGGCGACACCGGCAGCCAGTTCCTGGGCATGATGATGGCGTCGCTCGCTCTGCTCGAGAACAACAAGGGCACCGCGGCGGTCACGCTGCTCCTGCCGATCGTGGCGATGGGCGTGCCGCTGATCGACTCGGCGCTCGCGTTCGTGCGCCGGCTCGGGCGCGGCGGCCGCATCTTCCGGGCCGACCAGGAGCACCTGCACCACCGCCTGCTGCACCTCGGCCTGACGCAGAAGCAAGCCGTCTCGCTCATGTACTTCGCGTGCGCCTACCTGGGGATCGCCGCTTACGTGCTGTCGCTGCTGCCGCGGCGCGCGGTGCTGCTCGTGCTCATCCTGCTGGCGATGGGGCTGTGGCTCGCGCTCGAGACGCTGCGCTTCATCGACCGGCGGACGAAGCGGGACCGCTGACCGGGACTCCGGATCCGGTCCACGCCGGGCACACCGGCTTGTACTCGCACCACGAGCACAAAGGCGTCACGCGCGCCGGCAGGTTGTTCTCCGTGGTCGCGCGCTGGATCATCTCGATCAACGCGATCATCTGCGCCCTGAGCTCGCGCAACTGCTCGGGCGAGCGCGTCGAGACCAGCATGCGGTCGTGCGCGAGGTAGTGCCAGACCAGCCGCATCGAGCGCACGTCGGGCAGCTGCTGCGAGACCGCCATCTGGTAGAGCGCGAGCTGGCGGTCCCGATCCACGTCGCCCTGCGAAGGGAGACGGCGCGAGGTCTTGTAGTCGTGGATCTCGTAGTGCCCGTTCCCCAGGTCCACCAGGCGATCGATGTAACCCTGCATGTGCAGGTCGCGCTCGGGATCGAGCGGATAGGTCACGAGCACCTCGGCCCCCACCGTGCGGCCGCGGTCGAACGGGTCGTGCTTGCGGTAGTAGTTCGTCAGGCAGCGCTCGGCGATCAGCCGGTAGCCCGCGATGGTCTCGCCCGTGCGCACGATGTGGACCGCCTCGCTCCACTCGCGATCCCACGCCATGCGGAAATGGTCGAGCACCTCCGAGAGCGAGGGCTTGTAGCCCTGGCCGACCTGCAGGTACAGGAACTCGAGGGCCTCGTGCACGCGCTTGCCGAGGAACGCCTCGATGCTCTCGCGCGGCACGACCGGGACCTGGTCGACGTAGCGCAGACGGTACTGCATCGGGCAGTTTTCGTAGGCGCTGAGACGCGAATTCGAGAAGGTCGGCATGGCTCGCGAGTGTAGGACCCGGACTGCGATTTCACAAGGGCGCCGGGCCCGCGTTTGCTAACCTCGCGGCCGCCATGACCACCCGCCCGCACGACCCTTCGAAGCCCCGGCTGAGCGAACGCATCGTGAGTCTCGATCGACGCTGGATCTTCCTCACGGTCTGGCTGGTCGTGCTCGTGCCGCTGCTCTTTCCGGTGCATCTGCCGCTCGCGGTCAGCGGTCCGGTCCGGCGCTATCACGATGCGATCGAGGCGATCCCCGACGGCTCGATCGTGGTCATGCCGTTCGACTACGACCCCGCGTTCACGGCCGAGGTCCACCCGATGGCGGTGGCGACGCTCAGGCGCCTGCTCGAGAAACGCGTCGGCGTGATCGCCGTGACCATGCAACCGGCCGGCCCGCCGATGGCCGACCGCGCGTTCGCCGAGGTCGGTCCGCCGCTCGGCAAGAAGTACGGCGTGGACTTCGTCAATCTCGGCTACAAGAGCGGCAACGAGGTCGTGGTGATCGCGATGGGCAACAGCATTCGCAACACGTTCCCGACCGATACGCAGGGTACGCCGCTCGCCCGGCTTCCGCTCATGAACCGGATCGACCGCCTGGGCGATGCGAAGCTGCTGGTCGAGATCGCGGCGACGGTCGCGGCGAATATCTGGGTGCAGCAGGCGCAGGGCCGCTTTCACCTCCCGATGGTCGCGGGGATCACCGGCGTGCTGGCCCCCGAGTTCTTCCCCTACCTCCAGGCCGGGCAGGTGAGCGGCATGCTCGGCGGCATGGCGGGCGCCGCCGAGTACGAAACGCTGGTCGGCCATCCCGGCACCGCGACGCGCGGCATGGACGCGCAGTCACTCGCGCACGTCCTGGTCTTCCTCCTGATCGTGCTCGGAAACGCGCTCGGGTTTGCGGGGCAAAGACGCGCGCGGCCCGGCCCGGCGCCGGCGGCGATGCTCCTGGCGGCGATCGCGTGCACGGGCGCCCTCGCCGGTTGCGGAGGCCCGCCCTCCGCGAAGCGCGCGTCCGGCGCGAACGCCGCCGACACGACCCGGCAGGGCAAGGTCTTCGTCGTGACCTTCGACGACGGCCCGGTGGACGAGATCCGTCTCGTGCGCGACACCTCGGGCGGAATCGTGGCGCAGGGCGCGACCGGCTTCCCCGACGGCACCCGCGTGACCATCGCGCTGCAGCGCGCGCGCGCCGGCGGCCGGGTCGGGACGGGCGAGCCGGCGTACGACGCGGTCGCCACCTCGACCGCGATGGTGGCGGTCGGGCGCTTCATGTCGCAGCCGCTCGTGCCGCTCTCCGGGCCGGTGCCGCAGGGCATCGTGCGCGTGCGCCTGACGGCATCGTTTGCGCCCGGGCACCAGACCGACGAAGTGCTGAGCGCGAGCGCTCACGGGCGCCGCTACGAGGGCCACGGCATGCACGCCATGGGCGACGACTACGCGATCTACGAGACCACACTGGAGGCGCCGCTGTGACCACCCCATCCGACAAGCTCGTCCTGCGCACGATGAAGAAGGGCGAGGAGGAGACGCTCGCCGGCACCGGCTTTCGCTCCTTCCGCTCCGGGGAGCGGGAGCTCTGGCTGCGCAACGTCTTCAAGGACAACCCCTACCTCGACGCGGAAGACACGCTGGTGGTGACGATCGGCGGGAAGGTCGCGGGCCACGCCTCCGGCTATCGCCTGACCATGAGCCTGATGGGCAAGGACGTGCCCGTGCGCGGGATCGCCGCGGTCGCGGTCACGCCCGAGTTCCGTCGCCGCGGCGTGGCCGACGCATTGATGGTCGGCCTCCACCGGCAGATGAAGCGCCGTGGCGAGGCGCTCTCGATGCTCTACGCGTTCCGCATGTCGTTCTACCGCAAGTTCGGCTACGGCGTGGTCGAGTGGGTGG
>JBDTYW010000342.1:0-3242 GCA_040005445.1 Candidatus Eiseniibacteriota bacterium | reverse complement strand
TGCGCTCGTGCGAGAAGGCCGGGCTGCTCAAGATGGACTTCCTCGGCCTGCGCACCATGACCGTGCTCGACGAGACCACGCGGCTGGTGCAGCGCCACGAGGGCGCAAAGGTCGATGTCGCCACGCTGCCGCTCGACGACGCCACGACGCTCGACCTGCTCGGCCGCGCCCAGACCGTGGGCGTGTTCCAGCTCGAGTCGAGCGGCATGCGCGACCTGCTGCGGCGACTCCAGCCGCAGAAGTTCGAGGACGTGTCGGCCGTGGTCGCTCTCTACCGGCCGGGGCCGATGGAGATGATCCCGAACTTCCTCGACGGTCGGCACGGGCGCAAGCAGACCGACTATGGCATCCCGGGCACGGGCGAGGTGCTCGACGAGACCTACGGCGTGATGGTCTACCAGGAACAGGTCATGACCATCGCCTCGAAGGTCGCGGGCTTCTCGATGTCGCGCGCCGACGTGCTGCGCAAGGCGATGGGCAAGAAGGACCCCAAGGTCATGGCCGCGCAGGAGGCCGACTTCGTGTCCGGCGCAAAGGCGAACGGCATTCCCGAGAAGAAGGCGCGCGCGCTGTTCAAGGACATCGAGAAGTTCGCGGGTTACGGCTTCAACAAGTCGCACTCTGCGGCGTACGCGCTGCTCGCGTACCAGACCGGCTACCTCAAGGCGCACCACCCGACCGCGTTCATGGCCGCAAACCTGTCGTCCGAGATCGGGGACTCCGATCGCATCGCGGTCCTGATCGAGGAGACGCGGCGCATGGGGATTGCGCTCAAGCCGCCGTGCGTGCACGGATCGGCCTGGCGCTTTGACCTCGAGGACGGCGCGATCCGCTTCGGCCTGGGCGCGATCAAGAACACCGGCGAGGCGGCGATCGCGGCCGTGGTGCGCGCGCGCAACGAGGGCGGGCCGTTCGCCAGCCTGTTCGACTTCGCGGCCCGCGTCGAGAACCGCGCGCTCAACCGGCGCCTGGTCGAGAGCCTCGTGCTCGCCGGCGCGTTCGACGAGTTCTGCGACAATCGCGCGCGCCTGTTCGCCGCCGTGCCGCTGGCGCTCGACTGGGGAGCGCGCCGCAGGCAGGAGGCGTCGGCAGGCCAGGAGTCGCTGTTCGGCGGCGGCCCCGGGCACGGCGCGTCGCTGGTCACGCCGCAGTTACCCGACTTGCCGGCGTGGGGCGCGCTCGAGCGCGCCGCGCGCGAGAAGGAGGTGCTCGGCTTCTACCTGTCCGGTCACCCGCTGGACTCGTACCGCGAGGACCTCAAGCGCCTGACCGGCGGCACGATCGCGCACTTCCTCAAGCAGGGGCCCGGCACGCCCGCGCGCGCCGCGGGCGTCGTGCTCGGCCTGCGCAAGACGGCCACGAAGAAGGGCGATGCGATGGCGTTCGCCACGCTCGAGGACATGTCGGGCTCGATCGAGCTGCTGGTCTTCCCGGAGGCCTACGGACGCGCCGCGAAGCATCTCGTCGACGGCGCCATCGTGTGGGTCAAGGGCCAGCTGTCCTCGCGCGACGGCGAGGACCGCAAGCTCGTCGCCGAGGAGATCCGCCCGTTCGAGGAGGCGCGCCTGAAGAGCCTCGGGTTCTACGTGGCGCTCCCCGGGTCGCAGGTTCCCGACGCGGTGCGGGCCGAGTTGGACCAGCTGTTCACGTCGTGCGTCGGACCGTTGCCGGTCTTCATGGAACTCACCGAGCCGGACGGGACCACGGTGGTCCTGCGCTCCGGCCGCTACCGGGTTGCCCTCGACGAGGGACTGCGTGACGCCTGCGACGCGCTCCTCGGCGCCGGGCGATCCCGCTTTGCAGCGAGGCTCTGATGGCGATCAAGTCCGCCCGCAGCAAGTCTCCCGCGGCCGCCCCGGCGCCGCCCGTGTCCGACCCTTTGCCTCCGCCCCGGGCGCCGGCTGACGAGGCGTCCGCGCCTCCCGCCACCGCCGATGCGCCCGAGGCGAAGGCGCCGGCGGCGAAGGCACGGGGCAAGAAGGCGAGCGGGCTGCCCGGTGGGCCCTACCTCGATTTCGAGAAGCCGATCATTGAGCTCGAGCTCAAGATCGCCGACCTGAGGGCGCATGCGGCGGGGGAGAACATGCCGCTCGAGAAGGAACTCGCCTCGCTCGAGGCCCGCGCCGAGCGCCTGCGCCGCAAGGTGTACGACAACCTCACGCGCTACCAACGGGTGCAGCTCGCGCGGCATCCCCGTCGGCCGTACCTGCTCGACTACGTCGAGCGCCTGACCACCGACTTCTTCGAGCTGCACGGCGACCGCGGCTTCGCCGACGACCGGGCGATCGTGGGCGGGCTCGCGCGCTTCGAGGGCGAACCGCTGATGATCCTGGGCACGCAGAAGGGGCGTGATACCAAGGAAAACCTGCTGCGCCGCTTCGGCATGGCGAACCCCGAGGGCTATCGCAAGGCGCTCCGCCTGATGCAGCTCGCGAACAACTTCGGCGCGCCGATCCTCACGCTGGTCGACACCGCGGGTGCGTTCCCGGGGCTCGGCGCCGAGGAGCGCGGCCAGGCCGAGGCGATCGCGCGCAACCTGCGCGAGATGTGCCGGCTGACGGTGCCGTTCATCTCGGTGATCACCGGCGAGGGCGGCTCGGGCGGCGCGCTCGCGCTCGCGATGGGCGACGTCGTGCTGATGTTCGAGAACTCGATCTACTCGGTGATCTCGCCCGAGGGCTGCGCCTCGATCCTGTGGCGCGATCGCGCGCGCAGCCAGCAAGCCGCCGACGCCCTGCGCCTCACCGCCGCCGATTGCCTCGAGCTCGGCATCGTGGACGAGATCCTCGCCGAGCCGGTAGGTGGTGCGCACCGGGACCCGGTGGCCACCGCGGCCACGCTCGGGGCGGCTCTGGCCCGCCACTACGCGGCCCTGCGGGAGATTCCGCCCGGCGAGTTGGTCAAGCGGCGCCGCGCCAAGTACCGGGCGATGGGGGTGTTCACCAGCGGCGGGGCGGCTTGACCCTCGCGGGGAGGGCGCGCTAGACTCGCGACGGCTGCACCTCGTGACGCCCTCAAGAGGACTGTTTGCATCCCGATCCGCAGGCCGGCCCTCGGCCCCGCGGCGACATTCCAACGGCGCGCCCCGCGCGCAATGAGGACGACGATGGCGCTGAGCGAGGATCTGCTTTCCATCCTGGTGTGCCCGCAATGCCGGGGCGACCTGACCTACGATCGCACAGGCAACACGCTCACCTGCCCGGCCTGCAAGCTGCGTTACCGGATCGAGGACGACATCCCGG
>JBDTYW010000341.1:0-3247 GCA_040005445.1 Candidatus Eiseniibacteriota bacterium | reverse complement strand
TGCCACGCCAGGCTCGCGCACTTGACCCGTACCGGGAACTCGGACACGCCCGCGAACACCGCGAGCTTGCCCATCGTTTCGGGAGCCTCGCCGGCACGGGCGGACTCCCCCGTCACCAGCCGGTGGAACGCGGTGAACAGCGCCTCGGTCTCAGCCTTGGTGTGGCCCTTGACCGCCTGCGTCATCATCGAGGCCGAAGCCTTGCTGATCGCGCAGCCGTTGCCGGTGAAGCTCACGTCCTTCACGCGATCGTCCTCGAGCGCCACCCAGACGTGCACCTGGTCGCCGCACAGCGGGTTGAATCCCTGCGCGTCGCCCGACGACTCCGCCAGCGCGTGAAAATTGCGCGGCGCCTTGCTGTGGTCGAGCACGACCTCCTGGTACAGGTCCCTGAGGTCGCTCACGAGCCGAACACCTCGCGCACCTTTGCCAGGCCAGCGACCAGGGCGTCGATCTCCGCCCGCGTGTTGTAGAACGCAAGCGATGCGCGCGCGGTGCCCGGGATGCCGAAGCGGCGCATCACCGGTTCGGCGCAGTGGTGTCCGGTGCGGATCGCCACGCCTTCGCGATCGAGGATCGTGCCGATGTCGTGCGGGTGTGCGCAGTCCATGACGAACGAGAGCACTGACGCCTTCTCCTCCGCCGTGCCGATCAACGTGAGCCCCGGCACGGCCGCGAGCTGCGCGGTGCCGTACGCCAGCAGGTCGTGCTCGTCGGCGGCGATCGCGTCGAGGCCGAGCGCGTCAATATAGTCCGCCGCCGCGCCGATGCCGACCGCGCCGGCGATGTTCGGCGTGCCGGCCTCGAAGCGGAACGGGACGCGGTTGTAGGTCGTCTTCTCGAACGAGACTGAGGCGATCATGTCGCCCCCGCCCTGCCATGGCGCCATCGCCTCGAGATGCTCGGGCTTGCCGATGAGCGCGCCGATGCCCGTCGGCGCGAACATCTTGTGGCCGGAGAACGCATAGAAGTCGCAATCGAGCGCGCTCACGTCGACCTTCAGGTGCGGGACCGCCTGCGCGCCGTCGACCAGCACCGGGACGCCCGCCGCATGGGCCGCGTCGATCATGCGCCGGATCGGGAGCACGGTCCCGAGCGCGTTCGACACGTGGGCGAACGCCGCGAACTTCACACCGGGCTCGGCGACCAGGCGCTCGAACGCGCCGGGCACGACCTGGCCTGCGTCGTCGATCGGCGTCACCACCAGCCGCGCGCCGGTCTGCTCGCACAGGAGCTGCCAGGGCACGATGTTCGAGTGGTGCTCGAGCTCGGTCACGACGATCTCGTCGCCCGGCTCGAGCCGCGGGCGCACGAAGCTGTAGGCGACCAGGTTGACGGCCTCGGTCGTGCCGCGCACCCAGACCACCTGGTCGGCGTGACCCGCGCCCACGAACCGGGCCAGGCGCGCGCGCGCGCCCTCGTAGGCCTCGGTCGCGCGCTCGGACAGCGTGTGCACGCCGCGGTGCACGTTCGCGTTCATGGTCTCGTAGAACGAGCGCTCGGCGTCGAGCACGGCGTGCGGCTTCTGCGACGTGGCGGCGTTGTCGAGGTAGACCAGCGGCTTGCCGTGCACCTGGACGGCGAGCACGGGAAAGTCCGCGCGCAGGCGGTTCACGTCGAGCGCGGGCGTCCTCGGGGTCGCGGTCGCGGGCGTCACGAGGTGGCTCCGGCGGCGAGCGACTCCATGCGGGCTTCGACCACAGCGTCGATCTCGGCGCGCAGCGCGGGCGGGGACACGCGATCCACGACCGAGCGCGCGAACGCGTGGGTGAGCATCGCGCGCGCGGCCTGAGGATCGATGCCGCGAGCCCGCAGGTAGAACAGGGCATCGTCGTCGAGCTGGCCGACGGTCGCGCCGTGGGCGCACTTGACGTCGTCGGCGAAGATCTGGAGTTCGGGCTTGGTGTTGATCATCGCATCCTCGGAGAGCAGCAGGTTCTGGTTCTGCTGCCGGGCGTCGCTCTGCTGCGCGTCGGGCCGGATGATGACCGCGCCGTTGAACACGGCGCGCGAGCGCCCGGCGAGCACGCCCTTGAACAGCTCGCGGCTCGTGCAGCGCGGCACCGCGTGGTCGGCGACGGTGTGATGGTCCACCAGGTCGTCTCCCGCGCACACGTAGAGCCCATCGAGATCGATCTCGGCGCCCTCGCCGGCGAACGTGACGTGCACGTCGCGGCGGGTCAGCCGCCCGCCGAGCGCGATCGAGCGCGAGGCGAAGCGGGCGCCGGCTCCGATGCGCGCGAACGCCGCGCCCGTGTGGAGCGACCCCGGGACGTCGCCCAGCAGCGAGACATGCTCGACCGTGGCGCCCTCGCGCACGTCGAACTCGATCACCGGGTTGACAAGATCGCCCGCGGCCTGGCTCGCGCGAAAGTCCTCGACCACCACCACGCGGGATCCGCGGTCGGCGATCACCAGCACGCGCGGGTGCGAGGCGACCGGGCCCTCGCCCCCGCGCGGGGCGGCGTAGCTCACGCGTACGACCGTCTCGAGAGTGACGCCCGGGGCGACGTGAATCAGCACGCCGTCTTCGATCAGCGCGGTGTTGAGTGCGACAAACGCCCGCTCCTGCCACTGCGCAATGCGGCCGAGCGTGCGCGCGATGCCGTCAGCGAGCACGGGATTCGCGAGCGCGGACGCGAGACCGCCGACCCAGGCGCCCCCGGGCAACGCCGGAACGTGGGCGAGCGACGCGTCGTAACGCCCGCCGACGAGCGCGACCTCGATGCGGTCCCAGCTCCCAAATGCCGGGATCGCCGGGAGCCCGGAAGCGGTCTGAGGCGCGATCGCCCCCGCGTCGACGAACACCGCCTGCGTGATCGGCGCCGGGTTCGTGAAGCGCCAGTCCTCGAGCCGCACGTGCGGCATGCCGAGCAACCCGAAGCGCTCCCAGGCCTCGCGCCTGAGCGCGGTCAGCCAGGCGGGCGCGGTCTTCGAGTCGCGGCGCGCGTAGGCCGCCGCCCAGTCGTTCGTTTGGGAGACCGCGACGCTCATCGCGCCTCCGCCACCGGCTCGTCGTGCACCCAGCCGTAGCCCTTCTTCTCGAGCTCGAGCGCGAGTTCCTTCGGGCCCGACTCGACAATCCGGCCGTCGGAGAGCACGTGGACGAAGTCGGGCACGATGTAGTCCAGCAGGCGCTGGTAGTGCGTGATCACGACCATCGCGCGCTCGGATCCGCGCAGCGCGTTGACACCGCCGGCGACGGTCTTGAGCGCATCGATGTCGAGGCCCGAGTCGGTCTCGTCGA
>JBDTYW010000340.1:0-3254 GCA_040005445.1 Candidatus Eiseniibacteriota bacterium | reverse complement strand
AGGTCGACGATGTAGTCCGGCCCGCCCTCGGGCGCCCAGGCGGTGGCCCGGGGAATTCGGACCAGGACGTTGCGCGGACTCCCACCAACGGTCCGCGCGATCTCGTTGAGGATCCCGTGCTGCTCAAGCTCCGCCTCTGTCGGCAGCGTCCCGAGGGCGAGGCGGTCGGCCGCGCTCCGGGTCGGTGAGGTCGGAGCCGGGCTGCTGCGGACCTGGGACTTGAACGCCCCCGATTTCGGCTCCGACGGAGAGCCCGGGGGCGCGGCGGCCATTAGGGAGTCGAGTCGCAAGCGCGGCTCGTCGGCCCGACCGCCGCGGACCGACTCCGACGCCGGAGCCGGGGCAACGCCCTGCGCCTCGGGCTTCGCCTTCGCGAGCGCCTCGGCCGGCGGCGCGACGGGACGCGCAGCGCGCCCGACGGATTCGCGGACGCCTTCGGCCCGCCCGGCCTCCTCGCGCCCCGGGGGGGGCTCGGCCGAGGG
Source organism: Candidatus Eiseniibacteriota bacterium (assembly GCA_040005445.1). Classification (GTDB taxonomy): domain Bacteria; phylum Eisenbacteria; class RBG-16-71-46; order RBG-16-71-46; family DASYSL01; genus JANPEF01. The sequence goes on along the minus strand of JBDTYW010000340.1, from coordinate 2,772 downwards.
CGCGCCGGCGGACTCGTCCTTGAGGTCCTGGCGCGCCTCGTTCGCGGCATCGAGCGAGGCTGTGCTCTTTGCTTCGACCTCTTTCTCGGGAGCGGGCGCGGAAGCACGGACACGGTCGACCCGCTCGCTCCCGATCGTCGGCACGTCGGCCGGGGCGGACTCGAGCGGGGTCGGCGCCGGGAGCACCTCGCGGGTCACGTCGCGCCGCGCCGCCTGTGCCCCGACCTTGTCCGCAGCGACGCGCGCGGGCGGCTCCGGCGAGCGCTCGGTGACCCACACCACCGCGACCACGAGGGCCGCGAGCGCGGGCGCACCGTAGCGCACGGCGGGCATCGCCCACAGCGCGCGCCACCAGGGCATGCGCGCGGGGGCCGCGCCCAGGGCCTCGCCCGGGATCGCGCGCACGCGCTGCCACAGCCGACGGTCCTCGTCGTCCGACAGCTCCGGTCGCTGGCCCTTGAACAGGTCGCTCATGATCCCTCCCGGTCTTCCCCGACGAACGCGGCAGCACGCGGGTCGTCTTTCAGCAACTCTTGCAGCCCGCGGCGCGCGCGCAGGTGGTGGACGCGGGCGGTCGCCTCGCGCACGCCCAGCGCCTCGGCGACCTCGCGGAAGGAGAGGTCCTCGACCTCGCGCAGGAGGAACGCGGCGCGCTGCCTCTCGGGCAGCTGCGCGAGCGCGCGGTCGAGCACGAGGCGCAGGGGCAGCGCGCTCGGGTCCGGCCCGTGCGGCCCGGCCGCCTCCATTGCGCGGCCGATCTCCTCGTCGTCGGTCTCGTGCCGCCGCCGCCGCACCAGCTTGCGCTTCCAGTCGCGCGCCCGGCGGATCGCCATGATCGCGAACCAGGCCTCGAGCGGGCCCTCCCCACGGTAGCGCGCCAGCCCCTGGAAGGCATGCAGGTAGACCTCCTGCAGGAGCTCGAGCGCCTCCTCGCGATCGCCCGTCTGGTACGCGAGCAGGGCGAACAGGCGCTGCCGGGTGCGCTCGTAGATCGCCCGCCACGCCGCCTCGTCGCGGCCGGCGGCGCGGCGCGCCAACGCCACGTCCTCGGCATGGGAGACGGCCCCCGCCCCAGAATCGTTTACGTCCGCCGCGGAGCGAGCTTCTGGATTCAGTGGAACTCCAGCCCGCAAACGATTGCCGGGATCATGGTTAAGGGTGCACGGCTCCGAGCCCGATCGGCAGGAAGAAGAACGCCACCGCGAGCATCAGGTAGACCGCAACCAATTGTGCGCCCTCGAGCCAGTTCGACTCGCCGTCGATCGCGATCAGCGCGGCGATCAGGGCGGACGCGGCGACCGCGATTACCTCGAACGGCGTGAACACGAGCGTCAGCGGGTGTCCCAGCGGGATCGAGAGGAAAACCAGCAGCGGCGCCGCGAACAGCGCCACCTGCGTCGCCGAGCCGAGCGAGACCGCGATCGCGAAGTCCATCTGGTTCTTGCGCGCGAGTTGGAGCGCGACCAGGTGCTCGGCCAGGTTGCCGATGATCGGGATGACCACGATGCCGAGGAAGAACTGGCTCACGCCGAGTTGGTGAACGACCGGCTCGACCGCGCCCACGAGGATCTCCGACACCCACGCGAGCGCCCCGGCCGAAACCACCAGGAGGGCGAGCGGGCGCGACCAGTGGCGCTGTGCGGCGGCGCCCTGCGCATCGGGCGTGTGCATCTCGTCCCCGGAGCGGACGGCGCCGGGCGGGCGCGTCAGGTCGTAGAAGACCGACAGCCCGTAGAGCGCCATCAGGAGGACTGCGACGCCGATCGTGACGCTCTCGATCGGCAGGAAGTTCTGCGCCACCTGCTCGCCGCCGACCAAGAACGCAAAGGTCGCGGGCACGACCAGGCCGATCGTGGCCAAGAGGAGTTGCACGGCGTTCATGCCGGCCGAGCGCGCGTCGAAGCGCTGGATCCCGTGCTTGAGCCCACCCACCGTCACGCTCGCCCCGAACACCAGCAGGACGTTGCCGATGATCGAGCCCGTGATCGAGGCCTTGACCAGGTCGATCAGCCCGGCCTTGAGCGCGAACACGGCGATGATGATCTCGCCCACGTTGCCGACCGTGGCATTGAGGATGCCGCCCACGCGGTGCCCGAGGTGGGCGCCGAGTTCCTCGGTCGCCCCCCCGAGCAGCGCGGCCAGCCCGAGGATCGCCAGCGCGGCGACGCCGAAGACCGCCAGGGGCGGGGCCGAAGTGAACGAGAGGACGATGGCGGCGAGCGTCAACAGGGCGGTCAGGAAGAGGGCGGCGCGTCCGTGCATGCGGCGCAGTGTAGTGTCCCCCGGGAGGGCGGGCAAGGCCGGCCCGGCCCCCGAATCGACCGCAATGGCTGTGCTAAGCTGCGCGCTCGACCCCGGAGAGCCCCCATTGGACCGCAAGCGTCCGCGCGACTCCCACAATTCGGAGACACTCGCCCCGCCCCCGCCCGTACTCCGGGGTGAGGCCGGGGCCCGGCTCCCGCAGGCCCTGCTCGAACGGGTCCGGGTCCGGGATCCCGAGGCCCTGGCGACGTTTTTCGAGACTTACTTCGACCGCGTGTTCTCGCTCGTCCACCGCCTGCTCGGCGACCGGACGCAAGCCGAGGACGCGGTCTCGGAGGTCTTTCTCAAGGTCCATCGCGCGATCGATCGGCTGGACCCGGCGCGCGACCCGATGCCCTGGCTGGTGACGATCGCGAGCAACGTGTGCCGCGACCACTGGCGTTCGGGCGCCGAGCGCATGCGGCGCTCGGCGATCCCGGTCGACGACCCGGCCGTGCGCGAGTCGCTCAC
>JBDTYW010000339.1:0-3304 GCA_040005445.1 Candidatus Eiseniibacteriota bacterium | reverse complement strand
GCTCGAACCGACGAGCGCGCTCTCGCGCGCCGAACTCGCTCGGGTGGCCACGCTGCTGCGCGAGCGCCTGGCTGGCAGGAGCCTGGTGGAAGCGCGCCGCTGCCTGGTCGAGGATGACGCGCTGGTCCGGGATGCCGCCGCCGCGCTGGTCGCGCAGGCCTGCCTTGACGCGCTCTCGCACACCACGCGCGCGGGCTTCTACATCGGAGGTGCGGCGCACGTCGCGCGTCACCCCGAGTTTCGCGCGCCCGAGCGGCTCGCCCCGGTGCTCGCCTTGCTCGACCGCGCCGGGCCCTGGCGGGACCTCGTCCAGGGCGAGCCGCTCGACGGCCTGGCGGTGACCATCGGCCGGGAGAATCCAAGGCCCGAGATGGCGCATCTAAGCCTCGTGAGCTACCGCCTCGGCGGCCCGGTGGGAGCATCGATCGGGCTGCTTGGCCCCCGGCGCATGGACTACGGCCGCGCCATGGGGCTCGTCGATTTCGTGGGGCGCCGCCTGGCGTCGTTGCTGTAAACCCGGGAGACCACCCTTGAAGCATTCCAAGACCCCCGCGCCCGGCGATGCCGGCGCGTCGCCCCGCGATGTCGCCCCGGCGGACGAGGCCGCGGCGACTCCACCCGTCGCCCCCGACCTGGGCGCCCGCATCGCCGAACTCGAAGCCGAGCTCGCGCGCATTCAGGACGAGCGTCTGCGCGCCGAAGCCGACCTGCAGAACGCCCGTCGCCGGGCCGCGAGAGAAAGCGACGAGGCCGAGCGCCGGGGCGAGGCGCGCGCGTTCGGCGCGTTTCTCGGCCTGATCGACGACCTCGAGCGGGCGCGCGGCGCCGCCGGGCCGGCGGAGCAGGACGGCGCGCTCCTGTCCGGGGTCTCGCTCGTGCTGACGCGCGCGCTCGACGAGCTGGCTCGCCTCGGGATCAGCGCGATCGATCCCCACGGCGATGCCTTCGACCCGCACAGCCACGAGGCGTTGCTGTCGGCCGCGAGCGAGCAGCACCCCGCCGGCGCCGTCTCCCAGGTGATCGCGCGCGGTTATCGCCAGGGCGAGCGCCTGCTGCGGCCGGCGCGCGTCGTGGTCTCGACCGGCCCGGCGGACCGGGGCCCGGGGACGCCGCGGGATGAGGCCGACTCGGGGACCGCTTCATGAGCGGCAAGCGCGACTATTACGATGTGCTCGGCATCGAGAAGGGCGCGGGCGAGGAGGACATCAAGCGCGCCTACCGGAAGCTCGCGATGAAGCATCACCCGGATCGCAATCCCGGGGACGCCTCGGCCGAGGCCAAGTTCAAGGAGGCAACCGAGGCCTACGAGGTGCTCAGCGACGCCGACCGTCGCGCGCGCTATGACCGCTTCGGCCACGAGGCGGCGGGTCCGGCCGGAGCGCCGGGGCCGGGCTTCGACGGCTTCGACCTGTCGGACGCGCTGCGTGCGTTCATGCGGGATTTCGGTGGCGGCGGCGGCGGGTTCGAGGACTTGTTCGGCGGGGCCTCGGGCCCGGGGCCACGGCGCGGCCAGGACCTGCGTGTGCGGCTCAAGCTCTCGCTCGAGGAGATCGCGACCGGCGTGAAGAAGAAGATCCAGGTCAAGCGCCAGGTGTCGTGCGAGACCTGCAAGGGTTCCGGCGCGCAGAAGGGCGGCAAGAAGACCTGCGCCCAGTGCGGCGGCCGGGGACAGGTGCGCCAGGTGCAGTCCTCGTTCTTCGGGCAGTTCGTGAACATCGCCGCCTGCCCGCGTTGTCGGGGCACGGGCGAGATCATCGAGCATCCCTGTCTCAAGTGCCGCGGCGAGGGGCGCCTGCCCGACTCCTCGACCGTGGTGGTCGATGTCCCGGCAGGCGTCGCGCAGGACAACTATATTCCGCTGCGCGGCCTGGGCGACGCGGGGCCGAACGGCGGACCCGCCGGGGATCTCCAGGTGCTGATCGAGGAGAAGCCGCACGACGTGTTCGTGCGCGACGGCGCCGACCTCTGGGTCGAGATGCCGATCGCGATGCCGAAGGCGGCGCTCGGCGGCGAGGTCGAGATCCCGACGCTCGACGGCACGGTCAAGAAATCGATCCCCGCCGCCACCCAGACCGGGCGGGAGCTGCGCATTGCCGGCGCCGGGCTACCGCGGCTGCGCGGGCGCGGCAAGGGGGACCTGATTGCACGTCTGCGCGTGTGGACGCCGGCGCGGATCAACGCGCGCGAGAAGCAGTTGTTTGAGGAACTGGCGGCGCTCGAATCCGAAAAGACGCCACGACCGGGCAAGGGGTTCTTCGAAAAGGTGCGGGACGCGTTCGGTGGCTGAGTCGGCGGCGGCGCGCTTCGCGCACCCGTTCGGACAGCCGGTGACGCAGGTCGTGATCGACGATCTCGCGCTGGAGACCCTGCGCATCGAGGGCGACGACGCCCGCCACCTCGCGGCCAGCCTGCGCCTGGCGGTCGGGGATACGTTCGTCGCGACCGACGGGCGAGGCCGGGTGGCGCGGCTCGAGGCGAGCGCGATCTCCCGCCGCGGCGTGGAGGCGCGGGTGCTCGAGCGCGCGCGCGTCCCGGCGCCCGAACTCCGCCTCTGGCTGGTCGCTGACGCCGAAGGCGCGCGCGGCGACTGGATCGTGGAAAAGGCGGTCGAGTTCGGGGCGTTTGGCTTCCTCCCGGCGCGGGCGGCTCGCCCCGGACGGGTCGATCGCTGGCGACGGGTCGCCCGGGCGGCGCTCAAGCAGTCGCTCTCCGCCTACGAGCTTCGGATCGAGGCGGACCGCCCTGCGCTCGAGGTCGCGGGGGCGCGCGCGGCGGCGCCCCAAGGGGGTTTCGGGGTCTGGATCGCCCACCCGAACGGAGCCGACCCGCTCCTGCAAGAGCTTGTGCCGCAAGGCGATCTCTTCCTCGTCTGTGGTCCTCCCGGGGGCTTTTCCACCGCCGATCTGGGGGCTTGGGAGGCCCTGCCGGCGGCCTGTCGGGTCGGCCTCGGGGAGCTCCGGCTGCGGGCCGAGTCCGCCGCCCTGATGCTCCTGGCCGCCGCCGCCCTGCGCCGGCCGCCCGCCGCGCGGGGACCTGAAACGGCTTGACCGGACGGGACTTGAGCGCCTAGAGTGCGGCCAACGACATCTGTCCGGTGTCTTCCCATTTGCCGGGCCCGCGTGGTCGTCACCCACGCGGGCCTTGAGCTTGAGAGGGGGGTTGCAATGCCCGGCATCAGGGTGAAGGACAATGAATCCTTCGAGAGCGCCCTGCGCCGCTTCAAGAAGAAATGCGAGAAGGCCGGAGTGCTGGCGGATCTACGTCGCCATCAACACTTCGAGAAGCCTTCGGAGCGGCGGAAGCG
>JBDTYW010000338.1:0-3340 GCA_040005445.1 Candidatus Eiseniibacteriota bacterium | reverse complement strand
CAGGCGATTCGAGACCTCGTTCGAGAGTAGGCGCTGCAGGTCCTCGACCTCCGCGTTCTGCTGCGTCAGCTCGCTGCTCGATGGGACGTAAATCGACTGCATCGACTTCAGGCGCACGCGCGCGTCGGAGAGGCGCTTCTTGAGCTCGACGATCGCGACGTCCGCGCCACGCGGGCCCTCGGCCGAGAACGGCAGGTCCTCGGCGCCGGTCGCGCCGGCAAGCAGGGTCTTCATCGAGTTGAGCGCCGCCCGCTTCTCGGCGAGATCCTGATCGATTTTCGCCAGCTCGAGCTTCTGCATGCGCACGAAGTCGGCGTCCTGCACGCCCTGCACGCCGAGGTCGTTGGTCTGGGTCGCGCGCTGGTACTGCTCGCGGCGCTGGGTCCAGTCCTCGAGCTCGCGCGTGACCTTCGCCAGCTCCGAATCGAAGAACTCCTTCGGAAACTGCAGCGTGTAGGCGGTCTTCCGATAATCCATGTAGGCGTGGATCAGGGCATCGGTCACCTCCTGGGCGACCCTTGGATCCCGGCTCTCGTAGGACATCGCGAGCACGTTCGACTCCCCGAGCACCTTCGAGTCCACGCGGATCGGGTCGATGCGGATCGCCGACCGTCCGGCCGCGGTGCGCTCCTGATTGAGGAGCGCCTGCGCGCGCTGCACGATGACGCCCGACTTGACGGTCTCGACCTCGGAGGCGAGTTCCTCCTCCCAGGTCAGCGTCCGCATGCCGCCCTGCAGGAGGTTGTCGCGCACGCCGCGCTTGACGATCACCTTGCCGGTCGACTCGTAGAAGAGCGGCTGGGTGAGGTTGATCGCGAGCACGGTCAGGGTCGTGATCGTGAACACCGACGCAATGATCCAGCGGCGGCGGAACAGCACCGCGAGGAAGTCGCGGGCGCTGCCCTGCCCGGCGCGGGGCGCAGAGGTTTCGTTCGGGGTCATGGCTTGGCCTGGTTGCTCTTCACGAAAACCCGATCGAGGTGGAAGACTTCCCACCCGTAGATGTAGCCCTGGGGAATCGAGAGCATCTTCTCGATGTGCTGCTCGACGAATTGGTTGATGCTCGCGATCGTGCTCTTCGGCACGTACACGATGTCGAAGCGCCGCACGTACGGATCGCCGATCGCCAGCCCCTGCTTGAGCGCACGGTTGAGCTGAACCTTCTGGGCGACCAGGCTCTTCGGGCCGGTGCGCCGGAGCAGGATCACGTTGCCCAGGCCGGCCTGGCTGGTCGCCCCGCCCGCGCGCGCGATCGCCTGCAGCACGGTCGCGTTCGGCAGGATCTCGTAGGATCCGGGCACCTTGACCTCGCCCAGCACGTGCACGAAGTTGCCGGCGAGTTTCGTGACCGCGATCGTGATGCGTGGCTCGCGGAACACGCCCGAATACTTCTGGGTCAGCAGCGAGTCGAGGTCGGCGGTGGTCAAGCCCGCGGCCCGCACGTCCCCGATCAGGTTGAGCGTGATCATGCCGTCCGGGCGCACGAGCACGTTATCGGCGCGCAGCTGCCGGCCATCGAGCGAGACGCCGAAGTCGACCGACAGCAGGTCTCCCGGCGCGACGCGGTAGGGCAGGTCGTCGACCGCATAGGCGAGCGACTCGGCGGCGGCGGGCTCCCTGGGGAGCTCGGTGACCGGGATCTTGATGCGCTTCGCCTCGGCCGGCGGCGGCGCGAGCAACGCGCCGAGCGCGAGCGCCAGCGCGAGCAATGCGAGCGCCACGGCGATCGGGGAGACCGCGTGAGCCACCGCGACCAGCACGCGCGGACGACGATGATCGAGAGGTTCGTACTTCATTCGGTGCGCCGACCTCCACCTCGTGCGGACGTCCGGGTCCGGAAAGATCGGGCGAGCCGGCCGCGATCCCGGGCCCTCGCCCCCAACAAAAAAGCCCTGAGTCGGCGCGTACAGATGGGCGCCTTGACCCAGGGTAGGGCTGGAATGCCCAGGCGCCATATCGCTCCGACCCGACAACGGACCCCGACGTGTTGAGCGGGGGGCGCTGCCACTACGGGGTTCAGGTTCGGCTCAAACCGCCTTCAGTTCGTGGCCAAACCTCGATGCGATAGCAAAGTGCGCCTGGTCTTCCTCCGAGATCGCTTTCCGTCGGCAATGTACCGACGACCCCGCAACGCTACCGGGATTGCCCGGCTCGTGTCAAGCGATTTGCCGCGCGGATTGCGTATTGCAAGCCCGCAGCCCCCCTGGGCCGGCACTTGCCGATCCCACCGGGACTCCGTGCAACCCATGTGCCAGAACGAGAGTTAGATGCCGGCGAGGACGCCCTGCGCCAGCAGCGGGACCAGGATCTCGTGGTGCCCGGTGAGCGCGAGTCCCTGCGCCCCCACCCCACGGGTCGGCCGCTCGAGCACGTTGACCCGCGGCCGGTAGTGCTGGATTTGGTCGAGGTTCACGGTCGTCAGCCCGTCGAGGGATGCGCCCAGGTTGACCGCCACGGTGAGCGCCTTGAGGAACACCTCGGGCAGGATCACGGCCGAGCCGAGATTGAGCACGGTCGCGCCCTTTGCCTCGCCGAGGGTGTGGGCGAACACCCGGAAGTCGCGCAGCGAAGTCTCTCCGAGCGCCGCACCATCGGCTGCGGGATGGGCGTGGATCGTGTCTGTCCCGAGCGCGACGTGCACCGTGGCGGGGATCCCGGCCGCGTGCGCCGCGGCCAGCAGGCTGTGGCGCGCGTGCGGCGCCCTGGCCGCAACCAGCGCGCGCCCGAGCGCCTCGCCCAGGCCCTCGCCGCGCGCACGACCGTCGGCCGCCGCGCCGTGGAAGAACTCGGGCGTCTCGCGCACCATGCCGAACGCCCCGGTCGCCAGGTTGGCCTCGACGTCCTCGCTCGTCCGGCCAAACAGGGCGACCTCGACGTCGTGGATCGCCCCCGCCCCGTGGAACGCCACGTGACGCACGATGCCGCGCTCGATCAGGGCCACGAGGTGGGGCTGGACGCCGACCTTGATGACGTGCGCGCCGAGCATGAGGACCACCGGCCGGCCCGCGCGATGGGACGCCACCACGGCGGCGATCGCCTGCCTCAAGACGCGCCCGGCGAGCACGTCCGGCAGGCCGGCGATCAGGTCCGCCGTCGGTCCGGGGTCGGCCGGCGGCTGCGCGAATTGCTCAACCGAAACGCGCGCCGCGCGATCGCGCTCGGACGTCAGCGTGAGGCGCGACAGGTCGACCTCGGGAAACGGGACCATGACGTTCCTTGGTTAGAAACCGGGGACGGGCACGGCCATGGCCTGCGGGGACTGCCCCGCCCGCACCGGGCCGCCGAGGCGGATTTCCTGGAGGACGGCGTCCACCGAGCCGACCGGGATCTTGCTCTTCAT
>JBDTYW010000337.1:0-3347 GCA_040005445.1 Candidatus Eiseniibacteriota bacterium | reverse complement strand
CGGGGCCGTCAGGCGTAGACGCCGCGCAGCTTCACGACCTCGATCACGCGCCGGATCGCGAGCATGAACGCGGCGACGCGCATGTGGCACTTCGACTCCAGCGAGACCTCGAGCACGTCGTGGAACGCCTTGACCATGTACTGCTCGAGGCGGTCGTTGACTTCCTTCTCGGTCCAGTAGAAGCCCATGTTGTTCTGCACCCACTCGAAGTACGAGACGGTCACGCCGCCCGAGTTCGCCAGGATGTCCGGGATCACGAAGATCCCGCGCTCCTTGAGGATCTGGTCGGCATCGTGCGTGGTCGGGCCGTTCGCGCCCTCGGCGATGATGCGCGCCTTGATCTTGCCGGCGTTCTCGTGAGTGATCTGGTTCTCGAGCGCGGCGGGGATCAGGATGTCGCAGTCGACCTCGAGGATCGAGGTGGTCAGCGGCTGCGCGCCGGCGAACCCGACGACCGAGCCGGCCTTCTTGATGTGCTCGAGCAGCGCCGGCATGTCGAGGCCCTGCGGGTTGTGGATCGCGCCCCTGACGTCGGCGACGGCGACGATCTTCGCGCCGTCCTGGGCGATCAGCTCGGCGCCGATCGAGCCCACGTTGCCGAAGCCCTGGACCGCCACCCGGCAGGTCTTGAGGTTCATTCCGAGGTGCTGGACCGCCTCGCGCACCACGAACTGGATGCCGCGACCGGTCGCCTCGCGCCGGCCGCGCGAGCCCCCCAGGCGAACGGGCTTGCCGGTGATCACGCCGGGGACCGTGCGACGGGCGTGCATGGAGTACGTGTCCATGAACCACGCCATGGTCTGCTCGTTGGTGTTGACGTCGGGCGCCGGCACGTCGGAATCGGGGCCGAACAGGTCCGAGAGGTCCGCGGCGTAGCGTCGGGTCAGTTTCTCGAGCTCGCCCTTGGACATCTTCGTCGGGTCGCAGGTGATGCCGCCCTTGCCGCCGCCGAACGGGATGTTGACCACCGCGCACTTCCAGGTCATCCACGCGGCGAGCGCCTGCACCTCGTCGAGCGAGACCTGCGGATGGTAGCGAATCCCGCCCTTGGCCGGCCCGCGCACGATCGAGTGCTGGACCCGGTACCCGGTGAACACGCGGAACGATCCGTCGTCCATCTGGATCGGGAGCGAGACGATCGTCGAGCGGCGCGGCTGCTTGATGATCTCGAGCAAGCCGGGGTCGATCTCGAGCATCTTCGCGGCCTCTTCGAACTGGGCCTTCGCGTTCTCGAGCGGGTTCAATTCCTTCTGGATATCGGCGCCTTCGGCGGGCATGTCCGTCCTCCGGGAAATCGCAAACGTCGGGGTGGGCAAATGCGGGCGCAGTCTAGCAGGGGGGCGACGCGGGCGGCAAGGGCGCGCCCCGGGGCCCGGCGGGCCGCTCGGGGCGCAGTCGGCGCGCCTAGCGGTACTGCGACTTCAGGCTGCCCCAGGTCGCGGCTCTCGTCGGCGTCGGCGGGTCCCCCGCATCGAGTGCCGGGCGGGCCGGAGCGGCGAGATTGGTCGAGAGGTCGTCCCAGCGGCGGATGTACCAGCGATCGGCGCGCGCTTCCTGGCCGGCGTCGAGCACCGCGGCGTCGCCGCGCACGAGGTAGAACTCCTGGCGGGCATCGATGTTGTACACCTGCGGGTCCGGGTTGCCGGGCACCTCGACCGCCAACACGACGCGCGCGACGGTCGCCCACTTGTAGGAGTCCGTGGAATCGGTGTGCGCCGGGTCGTCGAAGAACTGGACCGAGTTCAGCGCCATCGTGATGTGCGTCGCCCCGGGGAGGTACGTGCCGGTCGCGCCCGAGGTGAACCCGTGGAACAGGTGCGTCGCCGACTGCGCCTCGTCGTCCTTGCTCCAGTTCGGACCGTACTGGACCACGAGGCTGGGGTCCGTGTCCGCCGAGAACGTGAAGTGAAAATCGGAGGTGAACAGCGCGGCGTAGGGGGCGTCGAGCTTCTGGTCGTAGGCCTCGAGAAAGCACTGAAGCGCGTTTGCAGGCGTGTCGTTCTTCGTGACCTGGGGCGGAGGCGGAGGAGGCCCGATCGTGCCCTTCGCGCCGCCGCCGCAGCCCGCGAGCAGGCAGGCAGCCAGCAAGACGAGCGCATGGCGGACAGGAGACTGCGGGTTGGCTCTCACGCGGGCGAGTCTAGCGCACCCGGAGCCTCCGCGCTTGCCACAAATCCCGGCGGGAAGTGGGGCGCCCCGGCCGCCGATCGCCCGGAAATACCGAGGCCCCGGCCGAATGGCGCCGGGGCCCGGTTCGTTGTCCGAAAGGTCAGGCGCCTACCGGAGGTAGGTGCCCTTCATGGCTCCCCACGACGTCGGGTGCGACACGCTGGAGTTCGAGACCTGGTTGTTCGCCGACGCGATGTGGATCGCGCCCCCCAGGCTGGTCGAGAGATCGTCCCACCGGCGGATGTACCAGCGGTCGCTGGTCGCCGTCTGGCCGGCGTCGAGGCGGGCGGCGTCGCCGCGCACGAGGTAGAACTCGTGGCGGGCGTCGATGTTGTAGATCTGGGGCTCGGTCGTGCCCGGCACCTCGATCGCCATCACGACGCGCGCGACCGTCACCCACTTGTAGTAGCCCGAGGAGTCGGAGTGCGCGGGATCGTCGAAGTACTGGACCGAGTTGAGGGCCATCGTGATGTTCGTCGCGCCGGGAACGTAGTTGCCGCTGGTCGACGAGGTGAAGCCCTTGAACAAGTGATCGGCCGATTCGGCTTCGTCGTCCTTGCCCCAGTTCGGGCCGTACTGCGCCACGAGTGTGGGGTCGGTGTCGCTCGAGAACGTGTACCGGAAGTCGCTCGTGAGCAGCTTCACGTATTCGGGCTGGACCTGGTACTCGTAGGTCCGCTGGAAGCGCGTCATCGTGTTCTGGGGCGAATCGTTCAGCGGCGTGTCCGGCGGAAGGCCGCCGTTGCCGTTGTCCGCGGGCGGCTTGAAGGGATTGCCGCTACAGCCGGCAAGAACGAACGTCAACGCACATGTCAGGGCGAGGGCCGAGAAACGCTGTGGGCTGGTCAGGCTCATCGAATGGTCACCCCGCAAGGGTCAAGGGTATAGCGACAACGGACAACTGTGCGAGGGCGGGGCACAGGAGGTTCAACGCCAATCATCTTATCGGCACCCGGGAAGGCTTGTCAATCGGGTGGTAGGAGGCGATTTGCAATGACCTCCGTACAACATAACGACTTACCCGCCCCCCGAGGAAAAGTTCCGTCGCTCAGCGCCCGTTCAGGCGGGCCGTGCCCCAGGTCCGGACGTCGGCGGTGTCCCGGTGGTCCTCCCAGAACGTGATCTTGAAGTCCCCGGCCTGGCCCACGCGCTCGAAAACGAAATCCGCCGTGCCTGCG
>JBDTYW010000336.1:0-3347 GCA_040005445.1 Candidatus Eiseniibacteriota bacterium | reverse complement strand
GATCACTGCGCTCGTTCTTCGCGTACGCGGTGAGGATCGCGGGCGCGCCGGCCTTGAGCGCTTCGATGGACTTGATGGTGCGCGGCAGGATCGAGAGCACGGTCCGTCCTCGAAAATGGAAGGATCACCGACGGAATCGGGAACATCGGCAAGATACCGCGTTTGGCAGGCGGGCTGGAAGAGGAAGCGCTCGCCGCGTCGACGTGCCTATAATGGCAAGGCTCACAACGATCGGAGGATTCATGCCCCGAGCCACGCCCGCGACTCGCACCCGTCGCGTTCGCGCCACCCTTGCCCCCCGTCCGCTCGACGCCGCGCGCCTGCGCCGTATCGACGCCTACTGGCGGGCCGCGAACTTCCTGTCGGTCGGACAGATCTACCTGCTCGACAACCCGCTGCTGCGCCGCAAGCTCACGCTCGATCACGTCAAGCCGCGCCTGCTCGGCCACTGGGGCACGACGCCCGGCCTGAACTTCATCTACGCCCACGCGAACCGGGCGATCGTGGACCACGACCTCGACGTCCTGTACGTGTGCGGGCCCGGGCACGGCGGCCCCGGGATCGTGGCGAACGTGTACCTCGAGGGCACCTACAGCGAGGTCTATCCAGAGATCTCGCGCGACGAGGCGGGGCTCACCCGGCTGGTGCGCCAATTCTCGTTTCCCGGCGGGATTCCGAGCCACGTCGCGCCCGAGACCCCGGGTTCGATCCACGAGGGCGGCGAGCTCGGCTACAGCCTGGCGCATGCCTACGGCGCGACGCTCGATGCGCCCGACCTGATCGCCCTGTGCGTGATCGGCGACGGCGAGGCCGAGACCGGCCCGCTGGCCGCGAGCTGGCATGCCAACAAGTTCGTGAACCCGGCGACCGACGGCGCGGTCCTGCCGATCCTCCACCTGAACGGCGCGAAGATCGCCGGGCCGACGGTGCTTGCGCGCATCCCGCCCGCCGAGCTGGACGCGCTGCTGCGCGGCTACGGGCACGAGCCCCTGTACGTGGAAGGCGAGGACCCGGCGCACATGCACCGCGCTATGATCATCGCCATGGATCGGGCGGTGGCCGCGATCCGCGCCGCGCAGACGCGCGCGCGGCGCGTGCGCGCGGTTCGCGACGCGCGCGTGCGCTGGCCGATGATCGTGCTGCGCAGCCCGAAGGGCTGGACCGGGCCGAAGCGCTTCGGAGGCAAGCTGGTCGAGGGCACGTTCCGCTCGCACCAGGTGCCGATCTCCGACATCCACGGACATCCCGAGCGCCTGCAGCCGCTCGAGCGCTGGCTCAAGAGCTACCGGCCCGCGGAGCTGTTCGACGCCTCCGGCGCGCTCATGCCCGATCTCGCGGCATTGGCGCCGATCGGCGCGCGGCGCATGGGATCCCAGCCGCGCGCGAACGGCGGCCGCCTCCTGGTCGACCTCGAGCTGCCCGCGCTCTCGACTCACGCGCTCGACGTGCGCGCTCCCGGCGCGAGCGAGGGCGAGGCCACGCGGGTCCAGGGCGCGTACCTCAGGGACGTGCTGCGCGCGAACAAGAAGGCGCGGAACTTTCGCCTGTTCTCGCCCGACGAGACGAACTCGAACCGCTGGAACCCCGTGTTCGAGGAGACCCGTCGCCGCTGGCGGCTCGAGGGCCGGCCGGGCGACGAGGACCTCGGCCCCGACGGCCGCGTGTTCGAGGTGCTGAGCGAGCACCTGTGCGAGGGCTGGCTCGAGGGCTACCTGCTCTCCGGCCGGCACGGCTTCCTCTCCTGCTACGAGGCGTTCATCCACATCGTGGACTCGATGTTCAACCAACATGCGAAGTGGCTCAAGGTGTCGCGCGGGCTGCCGTGGCGCGCACCGATCGCCTCGCTCAACATCCTCCTGTCCTCGCACGTCTGGCGGCAGGACCATAACGGGTTTAGCCACCAGGACCCGGGCTTCCTCGACCTTGTGGTGAACAAGAAGGCCGAGGTGATCCGCATCTACCTGCCGCCGGACGCGAACACGCTGCTGTCCGTGACCGCGCACTGCCTGAAGAGCCGCGACTACGTCAACGTGATCGTCGCCGGCAAGCAGCCCTCGCCGCAGTGGCTCGACCTCGCGGCCGCCGAGGCGCACTGCAAGGCGGGAGCGAGCGCGTGGGCGTGGGCGTCGACCGACGACGGCGAGCGGCCCGATGTCGTGCTCGGCTGCGCGGGCGACGTGCCGACGCTCGAGACGGTCGCGGCGGCCGAGCTGCTGCGGGAATTCCTGCCCGATTTGCGCGTGCGAGTGGTCAACGTGGTCGACCTGATGGCGCTCCAGCCCGCGTCCGAGCACCCGCACGGGCTGAGCGACGAGGCGTACGACGCGCTGTTTCCGCCCTCGTGCCCGACGATCTTCGCGTTCCACGGCTACCCGACGCTGATCCATCGCCTGACCTACCGGCGGGCGCACCACGCCCGGCTGCACGTCCGCGGGTACAAGGAGGAGGGCACGACCACGACGCCGTTCGACATGGTCGTGAAGAACGATCTCGACCGCTTTCACCTCGTGCTCGACGTGATCCATCGCGTGCCGGGGCTCTCCGCGCGCGCGGCATCGGTCGTGACCGAGATGAAGGCGCGTCGCCGCCGCCACGCCGAGTACATCGTGGCGCACGGGCAGGACCTGCCCGAGATCCGGAACTGGCGCTGGGCGGGCGTGCGATGAACGTCCTGGTCCTCAATTGCGGAAGCTCGTCGCTCAAGTTCCAGCTCGTGGTCACGGATGCGGACCGGATCGCGCGCGATGGCGACGAGCGACGCGCCGTGGGCGTGATCGAGCGCATCGGGAGTGAGGCGCTGCTCACGTTCACGGCCGCGGGCCGGGCGCCCGAGCACCTCGCGATGCCGCTGCGCGACCACCGCGCCGCGCTCGACGCCGTGCTGCGCTGGCTGGTCGCGACCGATTCCGGCCCGCCCATCGTGGGGGCCCTGTCCGAGGTCGAGGCGGTCGGGCACCGCGTCGTGCACGGCGGCGAGAAGCTCAAGCGCTCGCTGCTGCTCGACGAAAAGGCGATCGCGCAGATCGAGGAGTGCAATGACCTCGCGCCGCTGCACAACCCGGCGAACGTGCTCGGGATCAGGGCCGCGCGCGCGACGTTCGGGCCCGCGGTGCCCCAGGTAGCGGTGTTCGACACCTCGTTCCACGCCACCATGCCCGAGAGCTCGTTCCTGTACGCGATCCCGTACTCGTACTACGTGCGGCACCGCGTGCGGCGCTACGGCTTTCACGGCACGTCGCACCGCTACGTCGCGTATCGCTACAGGAAGCTCACCGGCAAGGCGCGCGAGGAGACGAACCTGATCACGCTTCACCTCGGCAACGGCTGCTCGGCGTGCGCGATCCGGC
>JBDTYW010000335.1:0-3350 GCA_040005445.1 Candidatus Eiseniibacteriota bacterium | reverse complement strand
TACCTGTTCGAGGGCCCGTGGGGCGTCGGCAAGACGCGCACCGCGCTCGCGCTCGCGGCCGCGCTCGTCTGCCGCACCGAGAGCGACGAGGCCTGCGGCACGTGCGACGCCTGCCTGCGCGTCGCGCGCTTCCAGCATCCGGACGTGCGCTTCCTGTTCCCGGTCATGACCGACGCCGACGATCCCGAGTCGATCGGCGAGACCCTGCAGGAGGTCGCGAACGATCCCCACCACGTCTTCACGTACGAGAAGGCGTCGTCGATCCGCATCGGGATCACGCGGGACATTTTGAAGGAGCTTGCGTTCCGCCCTTATGAGGGCCGCCGCCGCGTGATCGTGCTGCGCGACGCCGACCGCATGCGCGAGGACCAGTACAGCGCGATGCTCAAGTCGCTCGAGGAGCCCGGCGCGTCCACGCTCTGGGTGCTCACCAGCGCGCGCCCGAACCGCCTGCCGCCGACGATCCGCTCGCGCTGTCTCAAGGTGCGCTTTCGCGCGCTCACCGAGGACGAGATCGAGGGTTACCTGGTCGAGCGCGCCGGCCTGGGCGGAGCGGCCGCTCGCCTGCTCGCGGCGCTCGCCTCGGGCAGCCTCGCGCGCGCGCTCACGCTGCGCACCGAGAACGTGGCGGCGCTCCGTGACGACGCGCTGCGCGGGCTCGGCGCGGCGAACTCGGGCGATCCGGCGCGCATCCTCGCCGCCGCGAGCGAGGCCGCGAGCTGGTCGAACCGCGAGAAGATGCGGCGCACGCTCGAATTCCAATTCCTGCTTCTTCGGGACCTCCTGCGATTGAAGCACGGCGCCCCCGAGGAGTCGCTGGTCAACCGCGACCGGGTCGCCGACCTGCGCAAGGTCGCCGGTGGCATCGAGGTGCGTGAGATCCGCCGCCGGGCCGCGCTGCTCGAGGAGGTGGCGCGCGCCATCGACTCGAACATCACGCCCGAGGCCGCGTTCTTCTCGGCGTACGCGCGCTGGGGCAAGGCGTTCGCGCCCGGCACCGCCGAGCGCGCGGGCGCATGGCCGGCGTGGGGGCGGGTGCGACTGGATGTGTAGTCGCTAGCCGCCGATCGTCCGCCTTATCGTGATCGGCGTCGGGTAGCGGATCGGGCCGAGGGAGGTCTCGATCGTGGGCACGAGGTCCGCGCGCAGCTCCTTCGTGTAGCCCGGCGCCCCGGCAATCGCCAACCCGAGCTCGAACAGGCTTTTCGCCCCTCCACCAAATCTGTCATAGGCATTGAAGTGAACCGCGACCGGCACGTCCACCGCCTGCCCGGGCGCGAATGCGTACGCCTGGTCGAGCCGCCCGGCGACGATGTCCCGGTCCTCGACGAAGAACGTCCAGCCGAGCGCGACCATGCGCGCGGTGACTGTGTTCGAGGCGGGGTTCGTGCCGCGCACGTGGAGCGTCATGTCGAGCGGCACGCTCTTGGACAGGACCGCCGCGCCGAGCCGCGCGATGTCGGTCGCACCGAGGTCGCCGTAGCCGCTCCTGCCCGAGACCAGGACGCCGGCGACGCGGACGTCGCTCACGCGGTCGAACTCGAACTGCACCTGGCGGAGTGCGGAGAACTGCTGGAGTGCGGCGCAGCCCGGCGCGCAGAGCACGACCGAGAGCGCGAGGACGACGAGGCCGGTGCGTGCGGCGCGTAGGCTGCGGGTGAGAGGGGTCATGGGTGGAGTATGGCTCATGGCGTTCGATCTGCTCCATGGCGATTTCGTCCCACCCACGCGCTAGTGTCTCGCCATCGCCCCCGCTCGCCCCCGTGAGAGGTTCGCGATGAGCACCTACCGGTTGACTCACCTCAGCAATGAGCAGTTGTTGGCTGGTTTCGTCGCCCTCCGAGCTCAGGAACGCTGCACGATGGCGGCCCTCCTCGCTCACATCGCAGAGATCGACGGGCGGCACCTCTATCTTCGCGCAGGATTCGAGTCGATGAGGGCGTACTGCGTGCACGAACTGCGGTTGTCCGAGGACGCGGCTGCCAAGCGCATCCAGGTGGCGCGGCTCGCGCACGGCATTCCTGCAATCTTTCCTGCGATCGCGGATGGGCGGTTGCACCTGGGCGCTGTGCGGGCCCTGGCAAGCCACCTGACTAGGACCAACGCAGAGGAACTAGTCGCAGTGGCGGCGCATCGGACGGTCGAGGAGATCGAAGTCGAACTTGCGCGCCTCTATCCGCAACCGGAGGCGCTGCGTCTCGATGACGGCATCTCGCCGCAAGTCGTTGTGCCACAACAGCCGAATCTTGTCGAGCATGCCACGTGGCATGCGAGTTTGCCGGCCGAGGGGGCAATTCCTGTCGAGGTCGCGCCGAGAGTTCGCACCAAGATCGCTCCGCTTTCACCCGATCGCTACACGCTCCAGGTGACCCTTCCGGGGGCGACGCACGACAAGCTCCGCCGCGCTCAGAGGTTACTCGGGCATGCCCTTCCCGCGGGCGACGTCGCGGATGTGCTCGATCGCGCGCTCACACTCCTGATCGGCCATCTCGAGCGGAGGAAGTTTGGCGCCCCGACACATCCACGTAATATGAGGCCCACGACTTCTCCGCGGGGCATCCCGGCGCGAGTCCGCCGCGCGGTCTACGAGCGCGAGGAGGGCCGTTGCGCGTCCATCGACGAACTCGGGCGGCGTTGTGAGTCGGCATTTCGCCTCGAGTTCGACCACATCGTTCCGGTCGCCAGAGGCGGCAAGTCCGTCGTCGAGAACCTGCGACTCGTCTGTCGTGCCCACAATCAGGCAGCGGCGGAAGCTGTGTTCGGACAGGAGTTCGTGGAGAGCAAGCGAACGTCCCGCCGCGACGGAACTGCCCGGGAGCACGTCCAGTAATCGTCACAGATCTGGCAGGGTTTCGAGTCGGCCAGCGGGACCCTGCCGGATGGACAAGGCGCGCCCTCGCCCGATTCCGTTCAAATCGGGTAGAATGCGCCATGCCAAAGTTCTACATCACCGATGCTATCGACTACGCGAACGGATCCCCCCACCTGGGCCACGCTTACGAGAAGGTCGTCACCGACTGTGTTGCGCGCGCGCACCGCCAGGCCGGGTTCGACACATACTTCCTCGCCGGCACGGATGAGCACGGGCAGAAGGTCCAGCGTACGGCCGAGAAGGCCGGGCTCGAGCCGCAGGCCTACGTCGACAAGATCGCCGCCGAGTTCGTCGAGGCCTGGCGCGTGCTGCGGGTCGAGCCCGACCAGTTCTTCCGCACCACCGATCCGCGCCACGAACCCGCGGTGCAGGAGCTGTTCCGCCGCGCCCATGCGGCTGGCGATATCTACGAGCACGAGTACGAGGGCCTCTACTGCCAGGGCTGCGAGGCGTTCTACCAGGAGAAGGACCTGGTCGA
>JBDTYW010000334.1:0-3353 GCA_040005445.1 Candidatus Eiseniibacteriota bacterium | reverse complement strand
GGTGATCTGCCTGGCGTCGAGGGCGGCCGGTTCAGCAACGTGAACCTCGGCTCGTTCCCGAACCCGGCGTTCGCCGGCCGCAATGTCACCCTCAAGTTCACGCTCGCGAAGAAGCAGGACGTCACGGTCCGCATCTACAACGTTGCGGGTCGGGAAGTCGCGCGCATCGCGAAGCTGGGCGACGAGGGTCTGAACACCATCATCTGGAACGGCGAGCTGGCGAATGGCGCGAAGGCCACCGCTGGCGTCTACTTCTATGCGGTCGATGGTATCGACTTCGTGAAGGAGTCGTCGAAGGCCCAGAAGATGATCCTTCTCAGCGCGAACTAGCGCCGGGCAGGAAGGTCACACGCAGCAGCGGGGCGGGGGGCGCAAGCCCCCCGCTCTGTTTTGCGGCCGGCCCGTCTCTCGCGAGGCGGGCCGGTTGCTTTTCCGCTGGACGGGCCGGTTGCCAGAGCGCACAGTGCGCGCTCTCCCGGCTTCGCCCGAGCGCCCCAGCGGCCTCGGGATCCGAGGAAATCACTTGGGATTCGGCCCGGCCCCCGGCTCGAGGCACGGGCCAAATTCCACGTTTGCCGTGGTTTCCGAGGCCTGCGCGCTTGACACCTGTTTCGGCGCGTTGTTATCGTCCTGTCACACCGGGAACAAACTGAGCACGAGTATCGGAGGACGCTGCATGCGTTGGAGCGCAGGGGTTTTTGTTGCCTTGGTCAGTCTGATCCTGGTCGCTGGTGCAGGTTGCCGCAAGATTCCCACCGAGAATACGGATCGCAACCGCCCGCCGGAGACCTACCTCACGGCAGCGCCGGCCGATACCATCGGCGGTGGGGGGCCGTCCCGGATCTCGCACCGCTACCGCGCGCAGTGGTCCGGCGCGGATGTGGACGGTGAGGTCGTGGGCTTCTTCGTCGCGGTCACCGAGACCACCGTGGACGTGGCCACCGGCCGGCCGTTCCGGCTCCCGGCGCCGCGGCCCTCGCAGTATCGCTTCACCACTGCCCGCGAGAGCCTGTTCACGTTCACCGTGCTCGAAGGCCGCGGGACGGATCGAGAGCACGCGCTCTACGTCTATGCCGTGGACAACCAGGGCAAGGTGGACCCCACGCCCGCCGTGACCCACTTCGTCGCCCGCGACCAGAACTTGCCGGGCGTTCGGTTCCTGGCCGCCCTGGCACAGGGCACCATCTACCTCCCGAACGGCGCGGGCGGGGTTACGCCGACGCCGTTCACGCGAGTCCTGCGGGACTCGTTCGAATTGCCGTTACATGCCCCGGTGGACACGATTCCCTCAGGCGGCACCGTCCACTTCGAGTGGCAGGGCTACGACCCGGACTTCGGGTCGTACATCACCGGGTATCTCTACAAGCTGGTCGAGACCGAGTTCATTCGCGCCGATTCCACCGCGCGGAGCGTCGACTACGGCACCCCGTTCTCGCCTACGCCCGGCCCGATCCCGATCGGACTCAACACGTTCCGCATCCGGGCGATCGACGAGGCCGGGGGCACGACGCAGCCCGACGCCGTGCGGGTGTTCTTCGTGAACTTCAGTCCGGACACCTGGTTCTCGGGGCCCGATCCCAACGACCCGGCGCTCGCGGGGCGGTTGTTCACCGACGAGAACGGGACGTACTTCGAGACCCTGCAGGGCCCGCCCGCCGCGGACTGGGGACGCCCGGTGGACTTCCCGGGTAACCCACTGACCGACACGCTCAGCCTGCTCCCGGCCGAGCGGCCGGTGACCGACGGGCTCCAGGGCCGGGTCAAGACGATCATGGAGCAGCGCACGCTGCTCGATCGCACGGTGCGCGATTACATCCGCAACGAGAACGATACGGTGGCCTTTGGTTCGCTGATCGTGGCGCGGCTCGGTGGCAGCGACAAGGACTCGCCGTACAGCGTGCGGGGCGGCAATCCCGACAGCGTGTCGCGACTCTATCGTTCGGGCCCCGCGAACGGCTCGCCGGTGGCGTTCCAGGCCCGCGTCGTAACGCAATTTGCGAACGGCGGAGCCGAGGAGCCGCCGTTCTCGACCGCGTTCCCGAACGTTGACGTGCTCGATCCGCTGAACAACCAGGCGGTCCTGTTCACCGTCGACCAGGTCGACAACACGGGCCGCTCGTACCTGCAGGCGCGCGCGGTGGACGGCGACCGCACGGGGGACAACCGCATCGGCGACGTCGTGCGCGACGCGGCGCGGTTCGAACTCGAAGGCAATCCGCTGCGCTCGAAGATCTTCACGTTCTACACGAACTTCAAGCCGGGGCTGCAGTTGTTCTCGCCCACGCCGGGCACCGTGCTGAACCCGGTCGGGGACCGGTTCAGCATCACGATCCGCTGCTCCGACGCGGACCCGGATCCGAGCAATCCCCGGCAGGGGGTGTCCCCCTACACCACGATGTATTTCGCTCTCCGAGCGCGCATCTACTCGACCGGAGACGTCCCAGGCCCCGAGCAGGGCTGGCAGGATCCGGTGCTCGGCTTCTACCTGCCGGAGCCCGGTCCGTTCTTCCCCTACACGCCTCCGATCAGCCTTGAAGTCGACGCCGCGTCCGACCTCCCCACCGGTCCCGCCACGCTGGAGATCGAGGTCGTGGACAACGTCGATCGTTCGAAGGGGCGAATCATCAAGGTCCTCGTACCGGTTTATTGGAGGGTCGGGCCGTGACCTTCGCGGCGCGTTTCTCCGCGCGAAAGGAATGGAGCCGTATGTTCGGTCGTGCATCCTGGGCCGTGGCGGCGGCGCTGGCGATCCTCGTGGTCGCGCTCGTCGGCTGCGGCAAGAGCAGCAAGGGGACCATGGTCCCCAATCTGAGACCCCAGATCGATCTCTCCGCCGGTCCGATCGAGGGGAGCGAGGTCTTCTATTCGGTGCGGCTCAACTGGTTCGCCTCCGATGCGGACGGTCAGGTCGTCCGCTTCATCTATGCGTCGGATCCGCCGGTCATGGGCGATACCACGTGGACGGAGACGCGCGCCAGCGAGATCACGGTGTTCTTTCGCTCCCCCACTCCGAACGACCCGTTGCCCGCCTCGGGCACGATCATCGCGCGTGGTTACCACACGTTCGTGGTCAAGGCGATCGACAACGAGGGGGCGGCGTCCGCCCCCCGGTCCTTGTCGTTCACGTCGCGTACGACTGCACCCTCGACCGACATCACGCGGCCGATTCCGACGAATCAGCAGCCGGTGTCGACCACGCCGTCGGTGACCATCGACTGGGTGGGCCGCGACCCCGACGGAGTGCTGTCGCAGAAGCCGGTGAAGTACAAGTTCAAGATCGTCGCCTCGGACGTGATCAACCCGGCGAACCCGGCGGGCGTCACCCAGCAGCAGGTGCAGGATTACTTCGGCGC
>JBDTYW010000333.1:0-3372 GCA_040005445.1 Candidatus Eiseniibacteriota bacterium | reverse complement strand
CATAGCGGGCCGAGAAGCCCGAGGCGATGACGTTGACCTCGGCCACCGAGCGCGCGTTGATGCTGCCCGCGGTGCTCTGGCCGGAGATCGGGTCCCGGCTGGTGACGCCGTCGATGATGAACGTGGTCTCGTCGGCGCGGCCGCCGCGCACGCGAATCTGGTTGTTCTCGCTCGAGACGCCGGCCTGCTGGGCGACGACGTCCTGGAGGTTCTGGAGGCCGCGGTTCTGGATGTCCTCGGCCTTGATCGTGCGGATCGTCCCACCCTCCTTGACGTTGACCAGCGGCCGATCCCCGGTGACGAGCACCGTCTCCTCCTGCTTGACCACGACCTCGCCCATCGAGATCTTGACCGGTGTCGAGGCGCCGGCGGTCACCACCACGCCCGCCACGGTTTCGGCCCCGTAGCCCGTGAACTGCGCCAGGAGCGAGTAGGTGCCCGGGGGCACGTTCCCGATCAGGAACTCTCCCTTGGAATCGGAGAGGGCGCCGATCTTGGCCACGGGCACGGCGATGTTGACGAACGCGAGCGCGCGGCCCGTCTTCTTGTCGGTCACGGTGCCCGTGATCCGCCCGGTCGCCTGCGCGAGCGCGCCCGGTGCCCACGCCGCGACGAGGACGCAGGCGAGCAGCGTGCGGGCGAGGGGAATTCGAAGTCGGCGGGGCCGATCGAGGCGAATCATCGTGCCGATGGGATGGTCCGATCGTGCGGTAAGTAGAGAACTTAGCTCCTGTCCTTGGCCGCGCGAGGTTGGCAGCCCCGGGGCTCCGAGTCAAGGCGAAATCGGGCGTCCCGCAATCTCTTGACCGTTTGGGTGCCGGCACTCCACCTTGCAAGCCATGGCTCACGACCCGCTCTGGAAAGGCCGCATCGCCGGCGCCCCCGACCCCTCGTTCTTCGCGTTTCAGCGTTCGCTGCCGTACGACGCGCGTCTCCTGCCGCAGGACCTCGCCGTCAACGCGGCGTGGGCGCGCGCGCTCGGGGAAGCCGGCCTGCTCGGCGACGAGGAAACCGCCCGCCTGCTCGTGGCGCTCGAGGACATCGGGCGCGCGCTCTCGCCCGCCGAGGCGGCGCGGCGCGAGGAGGAAGACGTGCACACGTTGGTCGAGGCCGAACTGACCGCGCGCGTGGGCGACCTCGGCAAGAAGATCCACCGTGGCAAGAGTCGCAACGACCAGGTGGCGACCGACCTGCGCCTTTGGGTCGCCGAGGCGGCGCGCGCGCTCGCCCAGGGCGCGCGCACGCTGGCGGCGGCGCTGGTCGAACGCGCCGAGGAATGGGTCGCCGCCGGCCACGTGCTGCCGGGCTACACGCACCTCCAGCAGGCCGAGCCCGTGCTCGCCGCCCACTGGGCGCTGGCGCACGTCGAGGCGTTGCGGCGCGATGCGCGCCGCATGGCCCAGGTGCGCGAAGCCGCGCTCGCGGCCTGCCCGCTCGGCTCGGCCGCGCTGTCGGGCACGCCGGTGGCGGTCGATCGCGCCGCGCTGGCCCGCGATCTCGGCTTCACCGCGCCCTCGGCGAACTCGATCGACGCCGTGAGCGACCGGGATTTCGCGCTCGGGTTCCTGCATGCGTCGCACCTGTTCCTCGTCCACGGCTCCCGCCTCGCCGAGGACCTGGTGCTGTTTTCGACCCGGGAATTCGGCTTCGTGCGCCTGCCGGACGCGTTCACCACGGGCTCGTCCGCGCTTCCCCAGAAGCGCAACCCCGACGCCTGCGAGCTGGCGCGGGCGAAGGCCGCGCGCGCACTCGGGCGCTACGCGGGGCTGGGCGCGACGATGCGCGGGCTGCCGTCCGGCTACAACAAGGACCTGCAGGAGGACAAGGAGGCCGTGTTCGACGCGTTCGAGAGCGCGCGCGGCGTGACGCAGGCGCTCGTCGGCAGCGTCGAGGGCCTTGCGCTCGACGGCGCGCGCGCGCGCGCCGGGCTCGGCGGATGGATCCTCGCCGCCGAGCTGGCCGAGCGCCTCGCCGCCGCCGGGCTGCCGTTTCGCGACGCCTATGCGTCGGTCGCCCGCGCCGTGCAGGCGCTCGACCAGGGCACCGGCGTTGAACGCCGGCTCGAGGAATTGACCGCCGCGGAGTGGAGCGCCCTCGGCAAGGAGTTCACGCCCGCCGTGACCGAGGGCATCTCGCTCGAGGCCGCGCTCGCGCGCCGCGCGGCGATCGGCGGCACCGCCCCGGCCCGCGTGCGGGCGGCCGTCGCCGCGGCGAAGCATTGGCTCGAGGACGAAGGGAAGCCGGAGCGCGCATGAGCGCCGACGGCCCCGGCCACGGCACGGGCTACGAGGACGCGATCACGCGCAAGATCGGGGCCGCCGAGGCGCGGGCGCAGGCGGCCGAAGCGGCGCTCGAACGCGAGCGGGCGCAGACCGCGGGGTTGGTCGAGGACAACGCGAAGCTGAGAGCGCGCGCCGAGCAACTCGAGCGCGCGGCCCGGGCGCGCGGCCAAGGGGTCGTTATCGCCTGGACGCTGTGCGTCCTCGCCCTGCTCGTGGCCGCGGCGCTCGCGCTCCTGTGGACCGGCGAGTTCGTGCGCTTCGTGCGTCCCTGAGACCCGACGCTAGAGCGTCGAGCCTGCGCGGTCGTACGAGTCCGGCAGCGCTTCCATGAACACGGTGTCGATCTCGAGCACGACGCGGCGCAACAGGCGCGCCTTGTCGGCATAGGGCAGGAACGCGCTCTTGAACCCGTTCACCACGATGCGCTTGAGCTGATACGGGTTGAGCTGGAAGTTGCGCACCGCGAGCGCGTACTCCTTCGTGAGCGTGGTGTCCGAGACCGTGCGGTTGTCGGTGTTGAGCGTCACCCGCAGCCCCTCGTCGAGGTAGCGCCGGAACGGGTGCTCCTTGAGGCTCTTGACCGTGCGCGTCTGGACGTTCGAGGTCAGGCAGACTTCGAGCGGGATGCGGTGGTCGTTCACGTAGTGCAGGAGATCCGGATCCTCGATCAGGCGCGTGCCGTGCCCGATCCGGTGCGCGCCGCAGTCGTGCAGCGCCTGCGCGATCGAGGGCGGCCCGAAGCCCTCCCCCGCATGCACGGTCGAGGAGAGGTTGTTCTCGGCGACCAGGCGGAACGCGCGGCGATGATCGCGCGCGGGAAAGTCCTCCTCCTCGCCCGCGAGGTCGAAGCCGACGACGCCGCGCTCGCGGTACGCGACGGCGAGCCCGGCCAGCTCGTAGGACCGCTTCGGGCTGATGTTGCGCATCCCGCAGATGATCACGCCCGTCGACATCCGGAAGTCGCGCTCGGCGCGCTTGAGGCCGGCGAGCACGGGATCGACGATCGCCGGCAGCTTGAGCCCGCGCTGCTGGTGCAGGATCGGCGAGTAGCGCACCTCCATGTGGCGCACGTTCTCGGCTGCGCAGTCCT
>JBDTYW010000332.1:0-3382 GCA_040005445.1 Candidatus Eiseniibacteriota bacterium | reverse complement strand
GCACCATGTCGTCGGCCGGGCGCTCGCCGCTGTCGGCGATCACCGTGATGCGCGGAAACGCGATTTCCGGGAGGATCGCCGCGGGCAGGCGCACGCCGAGCAGGGTGCCGACGATCGCGGCCACGGCGAACAGTGCGAGCAGGCCCCGGCGCTGGCGAAAGCAGAGTTCGAAGAAGCGTTTCACCGGGCGACTTCGACCCGTGCGCGGTCGGCCAGGCCGTGCTGGCCCTCGATCACGACGCGGGTGCCCGCGCGCAGCCGAGGGGACAGGACTTCGCGCCAGCCGTCCTGCGCAATGCCGACGGTCAACACCGTCCAGGCCGCTCGGCCGCTCGAGTCGATCAACGCGACGCGCGGCTCCCCGGTGAGATCGTCCTGGATCAGCGCTCCCTCCGGCACGGCGGGCGACGTGTGGGGCGCGCCGGTCTCGATGCGCGCCGACCCGAACCGTTCGAGGGTCGGATCCGACCCGCCGGTGACCGGCACAAGCCAGACCAGCGTCGACTGGTCATTGGGATCCGCCTGGGGCAGGATGCTGCGCACGGTCGCGAGCCGCGGAGCCGCGGGGGCGACGAGGATCTCACCGGCCTGGCCGGGGCGCACACGCGCGGCCCAGGCCGGCGGAACGTGTGCCTCGAACACCAACCCGCTCGCGGGGACGAGCGCGAGGATCTCGGCGCCGTCGTCGATCTGCATTCCCGGTTCCGCGGAGCGGCGCAGGACGACGCCGGCTTCGCGGGCGACGAGCGGCACGTGGACGAGCTCGCGCCGGGCAAGCGCGAGCGCGCGCTGCCCCTCGGCGCGCGCGCCCTCGGTGGTGGCTTCGCGAAGGAGGAGCTGTGCGCCTTCGAGCGCGGCCCGCGATTCCCGGGTGAGCACGGAGCCGACGACCTCGCCGACCCGCACGCGGTCCCCCGGACGGGGACGCAGCACCTCGATGAAACCGGCGGCCGGAGCACGCAGCGCGAGCTCCACGGCGCTCTTCCAGCGGCCGGGGGCCTCGAACCCGTCACGAAAGGTGTGTTCGCTGACCGCGGCCGCGCGCACCGCGACCACGGGATCGGCCGGGGCTTCGCTCCCGCCGTCGGGCTTGCCGCAACCCGCGAGGAGGCCGCAAGCCGCGACCAGGAGCAAGCCGAGCCGCACGAGCAGTCGATTCACAATGCCTCCGTTTCGAAGTGGGCCCGGTGCGCCTCGAAGCGCGCGTCCGCCAGTCGCGTGCGCGCGTCGTCCAGCTGCCGCCGCGCATCCAAAAGTTCCAACAGGCCGACGCCGCCGCCCGCGTAGAGGCTGCGCAGGCGCAGGACGTTCTCCTCAGCGCGCTCGGTGGAGGCTTGTGCCAGGGCGAGTTGCGCCGAGGCGGTGCGCCCGCGCTCGATCAGGTCGAGCGCGGCGCGGCGGTGGCCGGCAATCAGCGCGGAGCGTCTCCACTGCGCCGCCTCGAGCGTTGCACCCCGGGCGAGGATGCTCGCCCCGCGCGCCGGGTCCGTCAGGGGCCGCCGGAACTCGAGCGCGATCGAGGCGCCCAGGTCGCGCCGCAGGCGATCGCCGAACGTCGCGCCCGGGTGCGAGGACGCGAGATCGGGCGGCACGGCGTGCGAGAGATCCGCGCCCCAGAGTCCGGCATCGGCGACGATCCCGACTTCGAGCGCCCGCTTGCTCCGCGCATCCTCGACCGCGACGCGCAGCAGCGCCGCCTCGGTCAGCGCGCGCCGGACGTCGGGCGAAGCCTCCATGCGCGCGAGCAGTGCGACCGAATCGGCGGGCTCCGGCGGTCCCGCGACTTCCGCGCCGGGAACGCGCACCGCGAGCGGCGTGTCTCCGGCGCGGCCGACCAGCCCGGCGAGCTCGCGCGCGAGGGCGCCGCGTGCACCCTCGGTCGTCAACTCGGCCGCCTCGGCGGCATCGTGCTCGAGCGCGACCCGGACGGCATCGGCGCGCCCCCGGCGACCGGAACGCACGCCGGACTCGACGAGCAGTCCCAGGTCGTCCAGCCAGGACTCGGCATCGACGTGCAGCGCGCGCAGCTCGTCGGCGCGCACCAGGTCGAGCGCGACCGCGATCGCGCGCAGGGTCGCATCGCGCGCCGCCGTGGCCGCGTCGAGACGCGATCCCTGCGCGATCAGTGCCGCGCTGCGGCGAGCCCTGCGGCGTGCCCCTCCGTCAGCGAGCGGCCAGTCCAGCACGACCTTCGCGTGGTACTCGCCGAGATTCGTGACCACCGGATCGTAGAAGCCCTCGGGCGCGACCAGGCCGCCCACGGCGAGCGCGAGGCCCGGTCGACCGTTCGCCGCGACTGCGCTCGAGTCGTAGGCCGCGGCCCTCGCCTCCGCCCGGGCGGAGAGCACCTCGGGGGCATTGCGGGCGGCGAGCTCCGCGCATTGCGCGACCGTCAGCGTGTCGTACGACACGGCCCGGGCCGGCGGACTCGCGTCGACCGGCGCCAGCACAGCCAGGAGCAGCAGCGCGCTCGGACTCACTCAGGGCAACGGCGCGGTGACGGGCTTGTAGGGCACGCCCAGCGTCTTGAACAGGAAGGCATAGTAGTCGGCGGTCTCGATGTTGCGCGCGGATAGGGACGAGCCGACATGGCCCGTGGTCGCGCTCGTGCGCAGCAGGATCGGCTCGCCCGAGGCGTTCGCGGCCTGCAGGCGCGCGGTCATCTTGCGCGAGTTCGAGGGCGAGACGCGCGGGTCGTTCTCGCCGGTCATGAACAGCGCGGCCGGATACTTCGTGCCGTCGACCACGTGGTGGTACGGCGAGTAGGCGTAGAGCGCCTTGAACTGCGCCAGGTCCTGGACCGTTCCGAACTCGGTGATGTTGAACACGCCGTTGGGCTCGAACTCCGAGCGCAGCGCATCGAGCGAGCCGACCTGGCAGACGACGCTCCTCACGAGATCGGGATGCTGGGTGATCATCGCGCCCATGAGCATGCCGCCGTTCGAGCCGCCGCGGATCGCGAGCCGGTCGCGGCTCGTGTAGTGGTGCGTTACGAGATACTGCGCGCAAGCGGCAAAGTCGTCGAACACGTTCTGCTTCCTGGTCAGGTTGCCGGCGAGATGCCACGCCTCGCCGTACTCCCCCCCACCCCGGATGTTCGCGTCGGCGAAGATGCCGCCCTGCTCGATCCAGAGCTGACGCGAGGCGACGAACGACGGCGTCTCGCTCAGCCCGTAGCCGCCGTAGCCGTAGAGCAGCGTCGGCGCGGTGCCGTCGAGCTTCGTGCCCCTGCGGAAGAGCAGGTTGATGGGGACGCGCGTCCCGTCCTTCGAGGTGGCGAACACGCGCGTGACCTCGACGTCGGCGAAGGTTGCGGGCGAGGTCTGGACCAGGGCGGTGGGCTCGAGCCGCCGGGTCGCGGGATCGTAACGCGACCACAGCG
>JBDTYW010000331.1:0-3387 GCA_040005445.1 Candidatus Eiseniibacteriota bacterium | reverse complement strand
TCGCCGAGCGCGCCGGCATCGCGCGCCGCAAGTGCGACGCGGCGATCCTGGACGGCCAGGTCACGGTCGACGGAGCGGTCGTCGTCACGCCCGGCATCGACGTCGATCCCCTCGCCAGCACGGTCACGCTGCGGGGGCGCGCGCTCGACGCGCAGGCGCCGGGCGCCATCCATCTCCTGTTCCACAAGCCGCTCGGCGTGCTCGTCACCTGGAGCGACCCCCAGGGCCGGCGCACCGTGCGCGACTACGTGCCGCCCGGCATGCCGCGCCTGTTCGCGGTGGGGCGGCTCGACTTCGACACCAGCGGGCTGCTGGTCCTGACCAACGACGGCGACCTCGCGCACCGGCTCGCGCACCCGCGCTACGAGGTGCCGAAGGTCTACCGCATCGCGCTCGAGTATCCGCCGACCGCCGAGCAGGTCGCCGCGCTCGAGCAGGGGATCGACCTCGGCGAGGGCGAGCGCTCCTCGCCCGCGCGCGCACGCAAGCTGACCTCGCACACGCTCGAACTGACGATCGCCGAGGGCAAGAAGCGCCAGGTCCGCCGCATGTGCAAGGCGGTCGGGCTGTGGCTGACCGCGCTCGAGCGCGTGGCCTTCGGGCCGCTCGTGCTGGGGACGCTGGCGCCGGGCAAGACCCGACCCCTGACTCCGGCCGAACTGACCGCGCTGCGGGCGGCGACCCAGGACAAGCCGGCGACCGCCCGGACCCGCGGGGCGACCTCCGGGGTACGAGGGGGAGACCTGCCGGCCAAGGCGCGGCTGCCCGGCCGTCGTTGACACCATGCAAATCAGGCGGTTAGAGTGTTTTGGTCATCCTGATCCCCTCACGCCTGCCCTCGGGGAGAACCGCATGCCGTATCGAAGCGTCGCCCGGAGCAAGGCCCGGGCCCTGGCCCTGGTTGTCTGCGCACTCGCCCTCGGCCTGCTCGGCCTCCCGGGCGCGACCGCGCACGCCGCCGACAAGTATGCCGCCGAGTTCCTGAGGGTGGGGGCCGGTGCACGCGCGCTCGGCATGGGCGGGGCGTTCCTCGCCGTGTCCGACGACGCCACGGCCGGGTACTGGAATCCCGCCGGGCTGAACTACCTCAAGAACAAGAGCCTGCTCTACATGCACTCCGAGGAGCAGCACTCGCAGGTGCACTACGATTTCCTTTCGGTCGCGCTGCCCCAGGGCGGCGAGGCCGGGCACCGCTCCGCGCTCGGCATCTCGCTGGTGCGCCTGGGCGTGGACGACATCCCGGTCACGCCGCAGGTCGCCGACCTGCGCCCGGGCATCGACTTCGAGGACGGCGACGGCGACCCGAGCACGAACCTGCCGACCGAGAACAACGGTCGCTGGGACCCGGGCGAGCGCCTGTTCCTCTCGGACTTCACGCTCAAGTCGAGCAACGATTTCGCGGGCCTGTTCTCATACTCGAAGGACCTCTCGGGCAAGTTCACGCTCGGCGGCTCGGTCAAGGTGCTCTACCGCACGCTGGTCGGCCACTCGGCGTGGGGCGCCGGGCTGGACGTCGGCGCGCTCTACAACGTCAAGCGCAACGTCAGCCTCGCGATCGTCGCCAAGGACCTCACGACCACGCTGGTCTCGTGGGACACGGGTCGGCGCGAGAGCGTCGCGCCGTCGCTCGCGGTCGGCGGGCAGGTCACGCACGCGTTCTCGCCGCAGCACGTGATCACGGTCGCCGCGGACGTGCGCACCGACTTCATCGGGCGCCGCGTGGACTCGAACTTCGGCAACGGCTCGGTCGCGGGCGAGCTGCACGGCGGCGTGGAGTACTGGTTCCACAATTCCCTGGCGCTGCGCACCGGGGTCAGCGGGCGGGATCTGACGTTCGGGGCCGGCCTGCGCAACAAGGGCCTCGGTGTCGACTTCGCGGCCATGTTCAACCGCTTCTTCGAGACCGACGGGGTCACGTTCGCGTCCAACCAGGACCAGGGAGTCGGCTACCGCGTCTCGGGCTCGTTCGACTGGTAGCCGGGTTGCGTTCGCGCTCCACCCAGGAGGGGATCGGTGCGCAGAGTCATGGCGATCGTGCTCGCGGGCGGGCGTAGCGAAGGGCTGGGTGTGCTCACCATCCCCCGCGCTGCGCCCGCCCTGCCGTTCGGCGGCAAGCACCGCGTGATCGATTTCACACTCTCCAACTGCATGCACTCCGAAATCTTTCGCGTGGCGCTGCTGACCCAGCACCAGCCGACCTCACTGGTCGAGCACATCGGCGGCGGGCGCCCCTGGGACCTCGACCGCCTCGAGGGCGGCGTGCGGATCCTGCAGCCGTTCGTCCGGCGCGAGAGCTCGCACTGGTATCGCGGAACCGCCGACGCGCTGGCGCAGAACCTGAATGCGATCGAGAACGCGAGCGTCCAGCAGGTCGTCGTCGCCTCGGGCGACCACGTCTATCTCATGGACTACGGCCAGCTCATCCAGGCGCACGAGGACTCGGGCGCGCGGGTCACGATCGGCGTCACCATGGTCCCGCGCGAGCGCAGCGCGCGCTACGGCATGGTCGCGCTCGACGACCAGCAGCGCGTGCGCAGTTTCGTCGAGAAGCCCGAGGAGACCGACCTGCGCTGGGCCTCGATGGGCCTCTACGTGTTCGACGCGGGGTGGCTGCTGCGCGCGCTCGAGGGCCTCGAGGGCCCCGACCTGGTGTACGACGTGATCCTGCCCGCGCTCGCCGCCGGGGAGCGCATCCAGGGGTTCCGCTACGAGGGCTACTGGGAGGACATCGGCGAGCTCGGCACCTACTACCGCGCGAACCGAGAGTTGCTCTCCGACCGGCCGGCACTGCGCCTTGACGATCCGCGCTGGACCGTCCTGACGCGCAACGAGGAGCGGCCGCCGGCGCGCTTCGGGGCAAAGTCGAAGGTGGCAAACAGCCTGGTCACGGGCGGCGCGCGGGTGGACGGCGAGGTGCGCAACTCGGTGATCTTCCCGGGCGCGTGGATCGAGGAGGGTGCCGTGGTCGAGGACTCGATCGTGTTCCACGACGGCTGGATCGGGCGCGGTGCCCGCGTCGCCGGCGCGATCCTCGACAAGGACGCGATCGTCGGCGACGAGGCGCGCGTCGGCGAGCCCGGCGCGGCGCTCGAGCTCCCGCACGGCCTGGCCGTGCTCGGGAAGGAGTCGGTCGTGCTCGCCGGCGAACAGATCGGCGCCGGGACGAGCGTCCCCGTCGGCGGTGGACGCGGTCGCGCGCTGCCGTTGCGCGAGGCGGCGCCGTCCGCACGCGGGGAGTGGCCGCGATGAGCGCCGGTGCGCGCTACGCATTCCTGCTCGCCGGCGGGCTCGGCTCCAGGCTCTGCCTGTTGTCGGAGAAGCGCGCCAAGCCTGCCGTGCCGTTCGGCGGCAAGTACCGGATCATCGACTTCACGCTCTCGAACTGCG
>JBDTYW010000330.1:0-3390 GCA_040005445.1 Candidatus Eiseniibacteriota bacterium | reverse complement strand
GTCGTCGGGAACATGGACGGCGATGCCGGGCTCGAGCTGGCGGTGGGGGCGACCGACAAGAATCTCTATGCCTACAATGCCGACGGCAGCGTCCTCGCCGGCTTCCCGCGCGCCTACGAGGGCGTGATCAGCGGCACCCCGAGCCTCGGGGATCCCGATCGCGACGGCCGCGCCGAGCTCGTGTTCGGGGACCAGTCCAAGCGTGTGCGCGCGGTCGACCTCGGACCCGGCACCTTCAACGCGACGCTCATGCCGTGGCCGACCATGCACCGCGACTTCCTGCGCCGCGGCAGCGTCTCGAACTCGCTGGTCTCAGTCGGGCCCGGGGGCGTGAGCGGGCGCGTGGGCCTGGCGTTCGCGCTCTCGCCGAACCCCACGCGCGGCGCGGTGCGAATCGCGATCTCGCGCGCGATCGACGTCGCGGCGGCCGACCCCGACGCGCCGGTGGGCATTCGTCTCTACACGGTTGCCGGACGACTGGCGCGCACGCTCACCCTGCCGGCGACGCGCGGTCCGGACGCGGTGCTGGTGTGGGACGGGCGGGATGACGCGGGCCACCTCACGTCCGCCGGACTGTACTTCGTTCAGGCCACATGGGGCCGCGCCTCGGCGCGCGCGCGGCTGGTGCGCCTGCCGTAGCGTTCAGCTTCGCCGGGAAACGAAACCGGGGAGGTCGCCTCGCGGCGGCCTCCCCGTCGTGTTTGGATCCGTTCGCTCAGCGCGGGCGCGAGGCGCGCTCAATGCCCGGATCGCCCGGGTCCATGGTGTTGCCGATCGAGGCCGGCGCGGCCGAGGCTTCGACCGCACTCGACGCGGCGCTGCTGTTGGCGCTGGTGTCGACGGCCTTCACCCGATACCACGAGGCTTCGCCGGTGGCGTCGGTCACCGTGTACTCGGTGCCGGAGACGAGCGCGCTGTTGACCTTGACGTAAGAGTTCTCGCGCGCCGGGTCGGGCGAGTAGCGATAGACATTGTAGCCCGCCACGTCGGCGTCGGCGCTGGCGTCCCAGGAGAGGACGAGCGCGCCCTGGCGCGCATCGGCCTGGAGGCTCGTCGGCGCGCCGGGCGCCGTGGCGTCGAGGTTCGAGAGGGCGGCGACCGGGTTGTCGGTGGCACAGCCCGCGACGGCGAACGTCGAGACGGCGAGAACGGCGACGGAAAGCAGGCGACGAAGCGACATGGTGGGGGAACCTCCGTGTTGTGTCCTTGACCGGGGACCATCCCTGGCATCAGCGAGCCTCCCGCGGGAGGCGTCGTCCAGTTGCCTCGCAATCGTCGTGCCAGCGCGTCGAGGCCGCCGGGATGAGCCCGCGCGGGCTTCGAGTCCCATCTTCGCCTGCGACTGCAACGCCGCGCCACGCAAGCTGCAACGCGCCCCGGGTCGTCCGGATCGCGGGCTTCTCGCGCGGGACGAAGGCGACGCTCGTGCGGGAGGGGACGCGGGGGACCATGCAGAATGCCCCGCCAAAGGCGCGCGCGGGGTGCGCCCTGCAATGGCCCCCGACTTGACCCCCTGCCGGTCCGCTGATAGGTTGCGGACATGCGCGCTATCAGATTGTGCAGTTTAGGGTTAGCACTCCTGCTCCCGCTCGCTTCCGGGGCATGGGCCGCGCCCCTGGCCGCGGGCGGCGGCTACGTCGCGCCGCTCGAGGCGTCGGCCGGGCTGACGTCGGGCTTCGGCGAGTTCCGGAACGGCCACTTCCACGCCGGTCTCGACTACTCGACCGACCAGGTTGAGGGCAAGCCTGTACGCGCGATCCTCGATGGCTGGGTCGAGCGCGTGCGCGCCTCGGGCGTGGGTTACGGGCGCGCGATCTACCTCCGCCTCGCCGACGGGCGGACCGCGGTCTACGGGCATCTCTCGCGCTTTGCCCCCGCACTCGACGCCTATGTCGCCGCGCGCCAGGAGAGCGCGGGCGTCTATGAGCAGGACCTCTATCCGCAAGCCGGGGAGATCGCGTTCCGCCGCGGCGACCTGATCGCCTGGTCCGGGCAGAGCGGCGCGGGGCCGCCGCACCTGCACTTCGAGCTGCGCCAGGGGGACGTCAATCTCAACCCGCTCCTCAAGGGCTTCGCGCTGCCCGACTCCGTTCCGCCGGCGCTCGCGGCCGCGCGGCTCACGCATGCCGAGGGGCTCCGGCCGGCCGAGGTCTCGGTCACGGCGCTGCACCCGGGCGGGGCCGCGGTCTCGGCCCCCGTGCGCTCGCCGTTCACGATCTCGCTCAAGACCTGGGATACCGCGTCCGGCCGGCCGAACCGGCTCGCCACCTGGCGCCTCGAGGCGATGCTCGACGGGCGCCCCGCGTTCGACGCGGTGCTCGACTCGATCTCCTGGGACGACGCCGTCGAGGTCGAATGCGTCTACGACTATGCCCGCACGCTCGCGGGCCAGGACGATTGGCGCACGCTCGAGCTGCTCTCGACCTACCACGCCGGCGTCATTCGGCGCGGGCCGGCGGTGTGGGCGCTGACGCCGGGGACGCACCGCTTCGTGTTCACCGCGACCGACGAGGCCGGTCACCGCACGACGCGCGCGCTCGACGTTCCCGTGCTCGCGTCCGACTCCGTGTCCGGGGCAGGGCGGGACACCGCGGGCGTCGCCCGCGGCGTGCCCGCGGCGGCCTGCACGCTTTCGGTCGTGGCCCCGGGGCTGCTCGCGCAATGCGCGATCCCCTCGGGCGCCCTGTTCGCGCCCGAGCTGCTGAGCTACGCACCCGGCGGGCCGGCCCCACCCGCAGCCGGGCTCGAGCCGCTCTCCGGAGCGATCGACTTCGGGCCCCACGATGTCGTCCTGCGGACCGCCGCTCGCTTCTCGGGGCGCTTCTCCGGGGAGGCATCCGCCGCGCTCTTCCCGCGCGGATTGTTCCTCAGGCAGGAGCGCGCGTGGTCGCTGGTCGGGGCGCTCGATTCGCTCGGGCGATTCGACGGCTCGAGCCGCCGGCTGGGCGCGGTCGCGGTGTTCGCCGACACGACCCGCCCCACGATCGTCCCACCCACGTCGTATCGTTGGCCGGCGCGCAAGTCCGGGGCAAACCTGCCCGCCGTCTCGGCCGCGATCAAGGACCGCGGCGCCGGGCTCTCCGCGCGCGAGCAATCCATCTTCGTCGACGGACGCCGCGTGCCCGCGGAGTACGACTCGGAGGCCGGCCGCCTGACCTGGCGACCGCGTGCGGGCCTCGCGCCCGGGCGGCACTCCGTGCGCATCGAGGCCGTGGATCGACTGGGCAATCGCGCTGTCGCCACCGTTCCGTTGGAGGTAGAGTAGCCGCGCCATGGACCACCCCGACTTCGTACACCTCCACGGCCACTCCGATTACAGCCTGCTCGACGGCGCGTGCAAGATCGACTCGATGGTCGCGCGCGCCGCCGAGTGCGGCATGCCCGCGCTCG
>JBDTYW010000329.1:0-3392 GCA_040005445.1 Candidatus Eiseniibacteriota bacterium | reverse complement strand
AGCGCGGCGCGAGCCGGGCCAGCGGCTGCGAGACCATCTGCGCCACGAACCCGAACAGCGCGTCCTCGCGGCTGAACCGCACCTCGCGCTTGGTGGGATGGATGTTGACGTCGACCGTCGCCGGATCGACGTCGAGCGCGAGCAGCGCCGTCGGGTGGCGGCCGGGCGGGACCAGGTTGCCGTAGCCGTGGCGCAGCGCCTGGGACAGCAGCGGGCTCTGGATCCAGCGCCGATTGACCAGCAGCGTCTGGCCCTCGCGCGTCACGCGCGCCATCTCGGGCATGCCCAGCCAGGCCTCGAACACGAAGCCCGGGCGCTCCTCACGGATCTCGATCAGGCGCTCGACAAAGTGCGCGCCGAAGATCGCGACCAGGCGGTCGCGCCGCGTCGCCGCTTTCGGCAGCGCGAGGCGCGACTTGCCGTCGACCGTGAAGCGGAACGCGGTTTCCGGGTGCGCGATCGCATAGGCCGTGAGCATGCGCATGGCGAGTCGCAGCTCGCCCACCGCCGACTTGAGGAACTTGCGCCGTGCCGGCGTGTTGTAGAACAGGTCCTTGACCGCGACCGTCGTGCCCGGGGCGCGCGCCGCCGCCGTTACGGGCGAGAGGATGCCGCCTTCGATCCCGAGCTGGTGGGCCGGCCCCTCGGGATCGCGCGGGCGGCTCACGAGCGTGACGCGGCTGACCTCGCCGATCGACGGTAGCGCCTCGCCGCGGAAGCCGAGCGTGCCCAGGCGATCGAGGTCCTCGAGCGCGGTGATCTTGCTGGTGGCGTGGCGCTCGAGCGCGAGCGGGAGTTCCTCGGCCGACATACCCACGCCGTCGTCGGCAATCGCGAACGAGCGGTCGAGCGCTTCCTCGACCGTGATCTCGATCGAGCCTGCGCCGGCGTCGAGCGCGTTCTCGACCAGTTCCTTGAGCGCCGCGCTCGGGCGGTCGAGCACCTCACCCGCGGCGATGCGCGAGGCCGTCCGCGGATCGAGTCGGTGGATGCGGCCGGCGGCGACGGGCGCGCTCACGACGACTTCCCGGCGCGCTGCGACACGCGGTCGAGGGCGGGAGCAGGGAGCGCGACCACGATCGCCCCGAGCGCGGCGGCAAGGCGGGCGGCGACGGGCGCGCGCGGACTCGCGGCGGACACCACGATCGCGTCGACCACGACCTCGCCGAGCCGCGCGACCTCGCCCGAGCGCGCGACCCCGGCGAGGCGCGCCCAGTGAAACGCCGGGGCCTCGGGCCCCTCGGCGATGACCAGCCGCACGTCGGCCTCGGCGCCCGCCGCGGGGTCCTGACCGGCGTCGCGCAGGGACGCCGCGAGCGCCGCGCGGAACACGTCGAGGCGGCGCCAGTCGAGATCGACGAGGGCGATGCGCAGCGAGCGGGTCGGGCGGGTCTCCATGGCGGGCGGGCCGATCCCTACAAGGCCGGCGGCGGCGGGATGCGCTCGGCCAAATCGCTGCGCAGGACCTCGACCGGGTGACGCTCCCGCAGGCGTTCGATGTAGTCGTACATGCGGCGGTTGAGCACGGTGGCGCGCAGTTGCCCGCGCGCGGCCGTGGCACTGGAGGTTTCAGGCAGGGTGCGCTCGAGCAACTGGACGAACAGGTCTCCGCGCGGGGTGTCGAGGCGACGCCAGGCGCCGACCGCGAGCGTGTCCGCGCCCGGACCGAACAGGAGCGAGTCGAGTCCTGCGACCGGACCGACCGAAGGCAGGCCGAGACCGCGCCCCATCAACGGGGTCGTCGTTTCGGCGCCGACGGTCTCGACCGCGCGCTCCCAGGGCATGCCGCTCTCGAGGTCGCGCGCGAGGCGATCGCCGCGCTCCCGGGCGACCCGCCGGCTGGCGTCGAGCCTCTGGTCCTCACGCGCGCGGTCCCGCACCTCCTCGAACTCGAGCTGCTTCGGCGGGAGGATGGAATCGAGGGCCGCGACGACATAGCCCTGGATCGGGTCTCGGTAGACCCGCGGGAGCACGGATCCGGGCGCCGCATTCAACAGGTCGGCCCGCAAGCCGTCGAGCGCGGCCGGCCCCGCCAGGGGCTGGCCCTGGTACCACTGCCCGAACTGGCTCGGCAACAGGCGGTCGGCGGATTGGGCAAGGAGGGAGTCCCAGCTTCCGGCCTTGCGGAGCAGGTCGAGCGCGGCCTTGCGGGCGAGCGTGTCGGCAAACTGGAGAGCGACCTTCTGGCCGAGATCCACGCGCACGTCCGCGAAGGAAGGCGTGCGGCCGTCGCGGCGCTCGAGCAGCTGGAGGACGTGGTAACCGAACTGCGTATGCACGAGGCCCGAGAGCGGCTGCGCGGCGGTAAGCGCGAACGCGGCCTGCTCGAACGCCGGGACGGTGGCGCCCCGCCGCACGAAGCCGAGGTCACCGCCGTGGTCCTTGCTCCCCGGATCCTCGGAGTACTCCCGGGCGAGCGCGGCGAAGTCCTCGCCCCGCTTGAGGCGCGACAGGATCCGGCCGGCCAGCTCGCGCGCCTCGGCATCGCTCTTCTTGTCGTTCATGACGAGGATGTGCCGGACGTGCACTTCCGGCGGGGTTCCGAGCTCGGCCAGGTGCTCCTTGTAGTAGCGCTCGATGTCCGCCGCCGGCACGTTGACGCGGGCCGTCGGCGGGAGCGGCGAAGTCACGAACAGCATCGAATAGCCGGGCCCGGTCTGGTAGTCGGCGAGGTGGCTGTCGTACCACGCGCGCGCACCGGCCCGCTCGGTGGCCAGGCGCGCGTCGGCTTCGAGGCTACGCGCGCGCGGGGTCACGACCTCGAACCCCGGCAGGTTGCGCGCGTCGTAGCGCAGCGCGGCGACCACCGCGTAGCCCGCGGGGTCGGAAACGACCAGTGCGCGCGGCGCGCCGTCCCAGCCGCGCACCGAGTCGGCGAGCGCGCGCGTCAGGCCGTCGGGCAACGGGCCGCCCTCCACGATCCATGCCGGCCCCCCGGCGGTGGCGCCCTGCGGCAGCGAGCCGCCGCGCCCCCTGGCCCAGGCGACCGCCAGTTCGTCGGCCCGGCGTCGGGTCTCGCGCACCCGGTCTTCCACGCGCCAGCGGCGCGCGACCTGGTCGCGCACCTCGTCATAAGGACGGGTCTGGATTCCCCCGCCCGAGGGATCGAGGTGCGCGAACTCGGCCTGGTGTCCCTCGTACCACGCCCGGAGGTCGGCCTCGCGCGGCGAACGAGGCGCGACCTTCGACGAGTCGAGGAACGCCCAGCGCACCTGCCACGCGCGCGTGGTGAACGAGTCGCGGTGGGCGTCGTAGAAGCGCCGCGCCGCGGCGGCGTCCTCGGCCTCGATCTTGCGGGCGCGCAGGCGTGCCCTCAGGTCGACGGCGATCTGCGCCAGCGGCGGCACAGAGTTCGGCCGCGCGCGCTCGACCCGCACGATCGTCATTCCGTC
>JBDTYW010000328.1:0-3394 GCA_040005445.1 Candidatus Eiseniibacteriota bacterium | reverse complement strand
TGGATGCGCCTTGACCTCGAGTACATCCGTCGTCAGTCTCTCGCCACGGATCTGCGGATTCTGCTGCGCACGATCCCGGCGGTCCTCTCGCGCGAGGGCGCCTACTAGGGCACGGCCTCGCCGAGGCTCACCCCGCGGCCCCCGGGCTCGCGAGCGAGAGACGGCCGCTTGGTTCGAACCGCTTCCACCCACCGGATCCCGCTCGCCGGGCCCCAGCTCTGGGGCCTGGCGTTCGCCATGCTGGTCGCGCTCGCGCTCAGGCTCTTTCACCTCGGTCACCAGAGTCTCTGGGTGGACGAGATCTTCACGTGGAAGGCCGCCATCCCACACGGGCCCTTCGGTTGGGCCGACCTGCTCGATGACACGCACGGGCCGCTGGTCAGCGGGTTCATGCATATCTGGATCGCGCTCTTCGGCGACTCCGAGTTCGTGCTCCGCCTGCCGATGGCGCTCGCCACCACGGCGCTCGTGCCGGCAGTCGCAGTCCTTGCGCGCCGGGCGGCGGGGGATCGCGCGTTCCTCGCCGCCGCCTGGCTGACCGCGCTGTCGCCCTTCGTCACGTGGTACGGGCAGGAGCTGCGCAACTACGCGTTCGTGCTCCTGTGGGCCACGCTTGCGCTCGACGCCACGCTTGCCTATCGCGTCGGCGGCCGCTCGCGCGACCTCGCGAAGCTCGTCCTGTGGAGCGCGCTCGGGATCCTCTCGAACCTCAACGGCCTGTTCCTGCTGCCAGTGACCTTCGGCGCGCTGCTCGCCGCGCCGCCCCATGGCCGCAGCCGGGTCGCGCCCATCGTGCTCGCCTTCGGAGCGCTCGCGATCGTGCTCTCGCCGTGGATCCTGCGCTATCTCGGCGTGTTCGAGATCCACCGGCTGCTGCCGGGTCGGGAAGCGCTCCCGGCGGAGTTGCCGCTGCGCGGCGCAACCACGTTCGCCTGGCCCGCGGTCCCGTTCACGTTCTACGTGTTCTCAGTCGGCTACTCGCTGGGGCCGAGCCTGCGCGCCCTGCACGAGCAATCGGCGTGGCGCGCGATCGTGCCGCACCTGCCGGTGATCGGGCTCACCGGGGTCGTGTTCGGTGCGCTCGCGCTCACCGGGCTGGCGGCGCTCGGCCGGCGCCGCTTCGCGCGCGCGGTGCTCGCCGGGTCGATCGTGCTCCCGCTGGCATGCGTCGCCTATTTCGCGGTGATGAACTTCAAGCCCTTCAACCCACGCTACCTGGCCGTCGCGCTGCCCGCGTGGTTCGTGCTGATCGCGGCCGGCTACACCGCCTGGCTACGGCCGGTGCGCCTGATGACCGGAGTGTTCGTGCTCGGCTTGTTCGGCGTGTCGCTGTTCCAGCACTACGGGCACGTCGAATACGCGAAAGAGGATTTCCGGAGCGCCGCTTCGGCGCTGGCGTCGCGCATCGCTCCGGGGGACTCGCTCGTGCTCGCCGGCGGCTGCTCGCCGCTCGACTACTATCGGAGGCTCCTGCCACCGGCCGCGCCCCGGGGCCACGTCTACTGGCTCGGCTACGCGGCGGACGCCCGGATGGAGACCAGGTTCGCCCCGCTGCTCAATACGGGCGGGGGCGCGACCTGGGTCGTGGTCTCGCGGCCCGAGGATCTCGATCCGGGGCGCCGCTTCGAGCCCTGGCTGGTGGCGACCTACCACCCCGAGGTGCTTTCGTTCACGGGGGTGCGGATCTACCGGATCTCGCCCCGGCTCCGCTAGTCCCCGTGGGCCATCTGCAATATACGGCGCCCGACCGATTTGTTAACTTAACCGCTTGATGTGCCGACAATTGAGACGAGTCAAGCCGGTCCTGGGCCGGCCTTTCGCG
This sequence comes from Candidatus Eiseniibacteriota bacterium, assembly GCA_040005445.1. Taxonomy (GTDB): domain Bacteria; phylum Eisenbacteria; class RBG-16-71-46; order RBG-16-71-46; family DASYSL01; genus JANPEF01. Next base: position 1,572 of record JBDTYW010000328.1, on the reverse strand, counting down.
CGATGATGAGCGGCCTGCGGTGGCGCCTTCAGCGCCTGCGGTCCATGAGCCCGGCCGAGCTCGCCTGGCGGGTGGGACAGCGCGCCCGGCTCGCCGCGTGGGCCCGGCGCTCGGGCCTGCCCGCCGAGCCCCTCGCGCGTCCGGCCGGGGGCTTTCGCCCGGCGTTCGTCGCGGCCAGCGAGCCGCTGGCGCCCGGCGCCTCGCGCCCCGCGTTCGCCGCGGCGCTCGAGGCGGCCGTGCCGGGGGAGACCGGTCGGGTGGTCGAGCGTTCCGACGCGGTGCGCGCCGGGCGGCTCGAGTTGTTCGCCCGCACGTACGAGTTCGGTCCGGACCCGGCGCGTTGGCCGTGGAACCGAAGTCCGGACGGCGGTCCGCCGGTCGATCTGTCGTTCGGGCCGACGCTCGATTATCGCGACCCGGCGCGCGTGGGCGACGCCCGGTTGGCATGGGAGCTGGGGCGGCATGGATACCTCGTGCCGGTCGCCCAGGCCGGGTACCTGACCGGCGATCCAGGCTGCGCGCGTTTCGTGTTCGAGACGCTCGAAGCCTGGATCGAAGCCTGTCCGCCCTATCGCGGCCTGCAGTGGGCGAGCGCGCTGGAATACGGGCTGCGCAGCCTGTCGTGGGGCTTCGCACTCGCGCTGGTCGCGCGTTCGCCGGGCGGCGAGGACATCGACGATGCGCGCTGGGAGCGTGTGTTCGCGACCTGGGCGGAGCAGCTGCGCTTCGTCGACGCGCATGATGCCCGGCACTCGTCGGCCAACAACCATCGCCTCGGCGAGGCGGTGGGGCTGGCGTGGGGCGGGCGGCTGCTCGCGTTCGTTCCCGAGGCCGCGCGCTGGCACGAGCGCGGGTTGCGCATCCTCGAGGAGAGCTTCCTCGAGCAGACCACCGCGGGCGGGACGACGCGCGAGCATGCGTTCGCGTATCAGCACTTCGTGCTCGACTTCGTGCTCGCGGTCTACGGGCTGGAGTCGCGCGCCGGGCAGGCGCCGCCGCCCGCGGTGATCGAGCGCATCGCGCGCGTCGCCGCCATGCTCGAGCGCGTCTCGCCCGGCGGGTCGACCTGGCCGGTGGGCGACGGGGACGAGGGCCAGGCGTTGCCGACCGGCGAGCCGTTCGCGGCGCGCGTGCCGGCCACGCTCGAATGCGCCGCCGCCCTGACCGGCGAGCCGTGGCCGGGTCCGGCCTCGGCGCGCGCGCGCTGGCTCGGCACAGTGCCGATGGCGGGCGCGGCGCCTGAAGTTCCGGCGGTCGTCGCGGACGCCGGGTACGTGATCGCGCAGCAGGGCGAGGCTCGGCTCCTGTTCGACGCGGCCGAGCTGGGCCTGGCGCCGCTCTACGCGCACGGCCATGCCGACGCGTTGATGGTGTTGCTCGACGTGCGCGGCCCGCGGCTGGTGGACCCGGGCACAGGCGGCTATCACGCGCGGGCGGAGTTGCGCGAGCGCCTGCGCGCGACCGCCGCGCACAACACGGTCGAGGTCGACGGCGTTTCGCAGTCGACCCCGGGCGGCTTGTTCCAGTGGCTCAGGGCGGCGTCGATCGTCGAGCCGGTGTCGGCCGTGGGCG
>JBDTYW010000327.1:0-3405 GCA_040005445.1 Candidatus Eiseniibacteriota bacterium | reverse complement strand
TGCAGGAGCGCATCACGACCACGAAGAAGGGCTCGATCACGTCGGTGCAGGCGATCTACGTGCCCGCCGACGACCTGACCGACCCGGCGCCGGCGACGGCGTTCTCGCACCTCGATGCCACCACGGTGCTCGATCGCGCGATCTCCGAGCGCGGCATCTACCCGGCCGTCGATCCGCTGTCGTCGACCTCGCGCATCCTCGAGCCGCGCGTCGTCGGGCAGGAGCACTACGACACCGCGGTCGCCGTCCAGAGGACGCTCCAGCGCTACAAGGACCTGCAGGACATCATCGCGATCCTCGGCATGGACGAGCTCTCCGAGGACGACCGCGTCGTCGTGGGCCGCGCGCGCCGCATCGAGCGCTTCCTGTCGCAGCCGTTCTTCGTCGCCGAGGCGTTCACCGGCTCGCCGGGCAAGTACGTCAAGATCGAGGACACGGTGAAGGGCTTCAAGCGCCTGGTCTCGGGCGAGCTCGATCACCTGCCGGAGCAGGCGTTCTACATGGTCGGCACGATCGAGGAGGCCATCGCCAAGGCCGAGACCATGAAGGGCGTGGAGGTCTAGTTGGCCACGCCGTTCCGCGTCCAGATCCTGACCCCGGAGCGCGAGGTGTTCGCCGGCGATGCCGTGCACCTGTACGCGCGCGGCTCGGTCGGTTACCTGGGCGTGCTGGCGCACCACGCTCCGCTGTTGACCTCGCTCGAACCGGGGCTGATGTCGATCAAGCTGCCCGACGGCTCGCAGCAGCACTTCGTGGTCACCGGCGGGTTCCTCGAGGTCTCGAACAATCGCGCCACGGTGCTGGCCGACGCGGCCGAGCCCGCGGACGAGATCGACGCGGCGGCCGCGGAGCACACGCTGTCCGAGGCGCGCCGCTGGCTGGCGGCGCCGCGCGTCGGCGCGCACGGCGAGGCCGAGATCGACCGCGAACGCTGGGAGGCCGAGGCCGAGCACGCCGCGGCTCGGCTCGCGGTGTGGAAGGACTACGGGTCCCGCTCGTAGCCTTTGACGCTGGCCCCACGGCGACATAACCACTAGGATCCGCGGATGCCCCTCACTCCCGGACGGAAACTCGGGCCGTACGAAGTCGTCGCCGCGCTCGGCGCGGGTGGCATGGGCGAGGTCTACCGGGCGCACGACGCGCGCCTCGGACGCGACGTCGCGGTCAAGGTGCTTCCCGGCCACCTGATGGAGAACGCCGAGGTGCGCGCGCGATTCGAGCGCGAGGCCCGCACGGTCTCGAGCCTCAACCACCCGCACATCTGCACGCTGCACGACATCGGGCGCGACGGCGACACCGACTACCTCGTGATGGAGCTGGTCGAGGGCGAGACGCTCGCCGATCGCCTCGAGAAGGGCGCGCTCCCGATCGAGCAGGTCCTCAAGCTCGGCGCCGAGATCTCCGACGCGCTCGACAAGGCGCATCGCGCCGGCATCGTGCACCGGGACTTGAAGCCCGGGAACATCATGCTGTCGAAGACCGGCGCGAAGCTCATGGACTTCGGGCTCGCGCGCGCGATGGTCCCGGCCGGCCCGATGGCCGGCAGCGGCGCGACAATGACCGGCCTGCCGCCGTCGCCGACCATGGCCCAGCCGCTGACCGCGCAGGGCTCGATCGTCGGCACGTTCATGTACATGGCGCCCGAGCAACTCGAGGGCGTCGAGGCCGACGAGCGCAGCGACATTTGGGCGCTCGGCTGCGTGCTCTACGAAATGGCCACCGGGCAGCCCGCGTTCAAGGGAGCGACGCAGGCGAGCCTGATCAGCTCGATCATGAAGGACCAGCCGCGCCCAATCGGCGAGTTACAGGCGCTCACGCCGCCCGGCCTCGACCGCGTCGTGCGCACGTGCCTGGCGAAGGACCCCGAGGATCGCTTCCAGACCGCGCACGACGTCGGTCTCCAGCTGCGCTGGCTCGCCGAGGGCGGATCGCAGATGGGCGTGCCCGCGCCGGTCGCGGCGCGCCGCCGGCAGCGCGAGCGCATGGCGTGGACGCTCTCTGCGGTGACCGGGCTTGCGGCGGTGGCGCTCGCGGTGCTCCACTTCGGGTTCCCGGCGCCTGCGCTTCCGACGCTACGCTTCGAGGCTTCGCCGGCCACCTCCGTCCAGTCGCAGGACTCGCCCCGCATCTCGCCCGACGGCAGGACGCTCGCCTACAACGCAACCGATTCGACGGGCACGAGCCGCGTGTGGATCCGGCCGATGAGCGCGCTCGAAGCCCAGGCGCTTCCGGGGACCGAGGGCGCGCGGCGGCCGTTCTGGTCGCCGGACAGCAAGTTCCTCGCGTTCATCGCGGGCGGCAAGCTCAAGAAGATCGCCGCCAACGGGGGTCCGCCGACGGTGATCTGCGACGCGCCGACGGGGGCCGACGGGTCGTGGGGCCGAAAGAACTTCATCCTGTTCGACGGCACGGCCGTCGACCCGATCATGAAGGTCTCGGCCGGCGGCGGCGTGGCCACGGCAGCCGTGGTCCCCGATACCGTGGGCGGGGCGCAGCAGGTCGGCTGGCCTGAGTTCCTGCCGGATGGCCGGCACTTCCTGTACCTCGCAATAGCGGGGCAGTCCGTGCTGCGCGTCGGAGATCTCGACTCGAAGTTGAAGCAGGACCTGGGCGCTTGCGAATCGCAGGTGGAATTCGTCCCGCCCGGGTATCTCCTGTTCTCGCGTGGAGGGTCGCTCGTCGTCCAGCGCTTCGACGCGGCGGGTCTCAAGCTCAAAGGCGAGCCGATCCCGGTCGCGGAGCAGGTGGGCGCGAGTTCGGTCGGTGGCTCGGACTTCCGGGCGTCGGAGAACGGCGTGCTCGTCTACTCGACTCGCCTGACCGATTCCGGAGAGCTGGTCGAGCTCGATCGCGCCGGAAAGCAGATCAAGCTGCTCCCCGCGCCGCCGAACGGGCTGATGCCTACTCTCTCGCCCGACGAGCGGCGGGTTGCAGTGCGCGTCATTGATCCCCAGAATCGCACGCGAGACATCTGGATCATTGATCGCACGCGAGACGTCTCCTCGCGTTTCACGTTCGACAAGGGGAACGAAAACTACCCGCTGTGGTCGCCCGACGGGAAGCGTATCGCCTACCTGTCCGACGCCCCTGGCGCGTCCGGCATCACGGTCAAGCAGATCACGGGTTCGGGCGAGACCGAACTTCTCTTTCCTGTGAAGGAAGATTGCGTCCTCAAGGACTGGTCGCGCGACGGGAGCCTGATCGTCTTCGACCGCACCACGCCGAACGGGAGCGACATCTGGACCCTCTCGACGACCGGCGAGCATAAGGTGCAGCCGTTCCTGAATGCGCCCTTCAACGAATACGATGGCCGCCTGTCTCCGGATGGCCGCTACCTTGCGTACACCTCCGACGAGTCCGGTCGCGAGGAGATCTACGTGCAGACGTTCCCCGATCGCGCGGACA
>JBDTYW010000326.1:0-3413 GCA_040005445.1 Candidatus Eiseniibacteriota bacterium | reverse complement strand
TGCGATAGAAGTGGAAGTGCCGCGCCTCCTCGGTCGCCACGCGCTCGAGCACCGCTGCGAGCAGCGGGTCGTACTCGCCCGCGCGCTTGCCGTTGTTGGCGTGCGCGGTCTGGGTGGCGCGCTCCTGGAGCGAGGTGTAGACCAGCAGACGGTAGGGGTCGTACTCCCAGTCGGGGTAGAATCCGCTCTTCAGGTAGTTGAACTGGAGCTCTTCCATGACGCGCGTATCGAGGATCCGGGCGGCCCACATGTAGTCGTGGAGCACCGCGCCGTGGCGATCCTCCTCGGCGGTCCACAGCGTGTTCCACTCGCGCCAGTAGCTGGTGTCGCCCAGGTGAACGGCGAGCAGGCGGTGGAAGTGCGGCAGGCCCTCTTCGGTGATGAGGCCCATCACCAGCGAGACCCGCACCGCGTCCGGGATGCCGCCGGCGCGCTTGCGCAGCTCGGCGACGTACTTGTCCGGGTCCTCCGAGTCCTGGATCCCGAGCAGGTCCGTCGGCCACCACAGGCGACGCTTGGCCTCGTGGGTCTTGATGAGCTCGGCGACCACCGGTTCGAGGTCGTGGAGCACATCGATCTGGCGAGGCAGGAGCGTTTTGTCCACGGCGTGTCGGATCATGGGGAGGAATCTCGGTTCAAGAGAGAGTGTAGCTCGCCCGCATCATACCCCGAAAGGGGGGGATTTCGGCATTCGAAATCGGCCGCTTTCGGGTGATCCGGAGCGGTCAAGCGCGGGGCGGCGGGTGGGCGCCAGGGCCGGGCGCACGGGGCCCGACACAGGGGAGGAGCATCGGACATGGCAGAGCGGAAGCGCTGCGCCTGGGCGCGCGGCAGCGAGGCGTACCTCGTCTACCACGACGAGGAGTGGGGCGTGCCGGTGCACGACGACCGGCACTTCTTCGAGATGCTCGTGCTCGAGGGGGCGCAGGCCGGGCTTTCCTGGTCGACCATCCTGAACAAGCGCGCGGCCTACCGGAAGGCGTTCGATCGCTTCGACCCCAGGCGCGTCGCGCGCTACGATGCGGCGAAGCGTCGTGCGCTGCTGGCCGACGCCGGGATCGTGCGCAATCGGCTCAAGATCGACTCGGCGATCCGCAACGCGGCGGTGTTCCTCGAACTGCAGCGGGAGTTCGGGTCGTTCGACGAGTACGTCTGGCGCTTCGTCGGCGGCACGCCGATCGTGCGCCGGCCGCGCACGCTCCAGGACGTGCCTGCGCGCAGCGATGAGTCCGACGCGCTGAGCAAGGACCTGAAGCAGCGCGGCATGAACTTTGTCGGCTCGACGATCCTGTACGCGTTCCTGCAGGCGACCGGGCTGGTCGACGATCACGTCGCGGACTGCTGGCGCGCGCCGCGCCGGTCCGCGGGCAAGGTGGCGCGCCGGGGCTAGCGGGGCGGGGACGGCTTCGCGCCCGAGGTGTCCGGACGGAACGGCGGGCCGAACGGCACCGGCCCGGCCGCGGCGAGGGAGTCGGCGGCGGCGGCGGCAAGGCTGTCGCGCTGCATCTGCGCGAGCAGGAGCTGCACCCAGTCCGAGGCATGGTCGCGCCGGCAGGTCCATGTCGGGGCGGTGCCGACGGCGAACGGCGAGCGCAGGACCTGCGGGCAGTCGGGGCGCGGAAGGCCGCCGGTGATCGCGTCGACCGAGACGTCCTCGACGTCGGGGTTCGGCGCGAAGTCGGTCGCCGGGAAGCCGTCGAGCATGGCGTTCATGGCGCGCGCCCAGATCGGCAGCGCGATGCCCGAGGCGGAATGGCCGAGGTCCCTCGGCGTGTCGTAGCCGACCCACATGCCGGCCGCAAGGTCGGGTACGAAGCCGACGAACCACGCGTCCTTGTTGTCGTTCGTGGTGCCGGTCTTGCCGCCGGCAGGGCGAGTGAAGCCGTATGCCCAGACCAGCGGGCTCGAGATGCCGCTCTTGATCACGTCCTCCATCATGCGCACCATCACGCCCGCCACGCCGCGGCTCAAGACCCGTTCCGGCGGCGATGGCGCCTCGAGCAGGTTGACGCCGCGCGCGTCGACCGCGGCGCGTACGGGCCTCGCCTCGGCGCGCACACCCTCGGCCGGGAAGACGGTGTAGGCGTCGACCAGGTCGAGCAGCGCGACCTCGTTCGTGCCGAGGCCGATCGAGAGCACGGGCTTGAGCTTGCCCAGGCCGAAGCGCTCGGCGAAGCGCACGACGGTGGCGGCGCCGATCGCCTCGGTCAGGTTGATCGTCGCCATGTTGACCGAGCGCGCGAGTGCCCGCGCGAGCGTGATGTTGGTCGAGTAGGAGCCGTCGGAATTGCCCGGGCTCCACGTCGAGCCTGCGATCTTGAACGTGCGCGGCTGGTTCGGCACGGTCGAGGCGGCGGTCCACGCCGAATCGCCGCGCGGGGTCGCGAGTGCTGCGGCGTAGACGATCGGCTTGATCGACGAGCCCGACTGCCGTTTGGCCTGGGTCGCGCGGTTGAAGTCGCCCTCGCGCGGCGCGCGCCCGCCGACCAGCGCGCGGATCGCGCCGGTGCGCGCCTCGACCGCGACGACCGCGCCCTCGAGGCGGTTCGGATCGCGCCCGGGATTGCGCCGCGGGTCGAACGAGAAGAGCCCCTCGGCCACGGCGTCCTCAGCCTCGGGTTGCCAGACGAGGTCGCAGGTGGTGAAGATCGCGAGCCCCCAGCGCCGCGGGGCCTCGCCGGGGACATGCTTCTCGAGGTAGGCGCCGGCGTAGTCGACGAACGAGGGAAAGCGGTCGGTGCGCGTCGAGCCGCGCCGCACGCGCAGCGGCAGCGCCCGCGCCACAGCCGCCGCCTTGGCATCGAGCACGCCCGCGGAAACCATGTCGGACAGCGCCTCGTTGCGCTTGGTGAGCGCGAGCCCGGGGTTACGGAACGGCGAGTAGGTGATCGGCGAGGGGATCAGCCCCGCGAGCAGCGCGGCCTGGTCAAGCGCGAGCGAATCGATCGGCGTGTTGAAGTACCAGTGTGCCGCCTCGGCCACGCCTGCGACGCCGCGGCCCTCGCCCTGGCCCCAGTACACCGAGTTGAGATACATCTCGAGGATCTGGTCCTTGGACAGGAGCGCCTCGAGCCCGACCGCTGCGAACGATTCGAGCACCTTGCGCCCGAGCGTGCGCTCGCGGCCGAAGAACAGGCCGCGCGCCAGCTGCTGGGTGATCGTGCTCGCGCCCTCCTTGACGCCCCCCGCGCGCAGGTTCGCGACTAGCGCGCGCGCGTTGCCCTTGAGGTCGAGGCCGAAGTGGTAGCGGAAGCGCCGGTCCTCGCTCGCGATCACGGCCTGCTGGACGACCTTGGGAATGCGCGACAGGGGCACCCACGTGCGGCGCACGTCGCGCGTGCCCGCAAGCTGAGCGATCGGCCAGGGCTCGAGCCGCGGCGCGTGGCGCATGTCGGGCGCGGCGCCCTCGCGCA
>JBDTYW010000325.1:0-3416 GCA_040005445.1 Candidatus Eiseniibacteriota bacterium | reverse complement strand
CGACCGCGGAGGCGCTGGTCTCGCTCGCGCGCACGCTCGCCGGCGAAGAAGAGGCGAACGGCATCACGATCAACGCGGTGGTGGCCGGGGAGGCGAGGCCGGAGGAAATTGCCCGTGTCGTGGCGTTCCTCGCATCGCCGGCTTCGGGTTCGATCACGGGGGCCCGCATCCGCGTGGGTGCGGGCCCGAGCTCCTGAGGACGGAGGCAACCTTGAAGTCACGGATGAAAGGTGGGGTGGCGTGGGCGCTCGGCGCGATGCTGGCCTGCGCCGGGGCCGCGCAGGCGGCGGACATGAGCGGCGCCCTCTCGATCCTGTTGCGCGATCCCGACACCGGCGAGCTCGGCGTGGCGGTGCTCTCGCACGCGCCCGCGTGCGGCTCGTTCGTGCCGTGGGTCGAGGCCGGCGTTGGGGTGATCGCGACCCAGGGCGAGACCAACGGCTCCTGGGGCCCGCGGGGCCTCCAGATGCTGCGCGACGGCGTGCCCGTGCAGGGCGTGGTGGATTCCCTGATGCACTCCGACGAGGGCTACCCGCGCCGGCAGATCGGCGTGCTCGACGCGACCGGCTGGCCGGCCGGCTACACGGGCAACGATCTCGTGAACTGGTCGGGCGGGATCCTCGATTCCAACCTCGCCGCGCAGGGCAACACCATGCCGAACCACTTGGTGATCGAGGCCGTGATGGACACGGTCAAGGGGCTCACCCGGCTCCCGCTGGCCGAGCGCCTGCTGGCCGGGCTCGAGCTCGCCGACCAGCGACGCGGCGACTGGCGCGGCGCGCGCTCGGCCGCGCTCCTGGTCGGCCGCCCGAACCCCGCCCGCCCGGAGGACGCCACGCGCTTCATCTCCCTGCGGGTGGACGACGATCCGGCGCCGGTCGTCGCGCTCGAGCGCCTGTACCGGGCGTGGCGCGCGGGGCGACTGGTCGGGGCCTATCTCGATTATGCGGACGCCTACCGCAGGGCGGATCGGCCGGCGCTGGCGCAAGTCGAGCTGAGGCGCGCGCGCGGAGCGGTCACCGAGGCGCTCGCCGACACGACGCTCGGCGCGCCCGCGCTCAATGCCATGGCGTGGCAGCTCGCCCAGCGCGGCGCGATGCTCGATCAGGCGTGGGCGGCGATCGCGCGGGCGCAGCTCGCCGAGCCGCGCAGCACGGAGTTCACCGACACTGCCGCCGAGGTGCGCTACCGCCAGGGCCGCGTCGCCGATGCGCTCGCGCTCGCGACCGAGGCCTCGAAGCGCGTGCCGCCGGACGAGTACCTGCGCTCGCGCGTGGGGTTCTTCACGGCCGAGGCGAAGAAGCAGCCCGCGGCCGGCGGGGGACGATCGGGGAAGAAGAAGGGCTGAGCTAGCGGACGCGCAGGGTGCGACCGCTCTCGGTGAGCAGTTGCTCGGCCCGGCCGGAGGACGCGACGTCCTTCGAGAGATCGCTCGGCAGGTGGAAGAACATCTCCTCGCGCACCGCCTCGAGATTGCGCACCGGGCCGCCGCCATGCTCTCCGAGCCACGCGACCAGCGCCTGCACCAGGTGCTCGGGGGTCGACGCGCCGGCGGTCACGCCGACCGAGCGCTTGCCGGCGAGCCACGCCGGCTCGACGTCCCGCACGCTCTCGATCAGGTGCGCCTCGGCGCCAGTCAACTCGGCGACCTCTCGCAGGCGGTTCGAGTTGCTGCTTGTCGGTGATCCCACGACGAGGACCAGGTCGCACTCCACGGCGAGCTGCTTGACCGCGGCCTGGCGGTTCGTCGTGGCGTAGCAGATGTCCTCGCGCGCGGGCCCGCGCACGTTCGGGAAGCGCGCCTTGAGTGCGCCGATGATCGCGGTCGTCTCGTCCACCGAGAGCGTGGTCTGCGTCAGGTAGGCCAGGCGATCGGGATCGCGCACCTCGAGCTTCGCGACGTCCTCGACCGATTGCACGAGCATCATCGCGTCGGGCGCCTCGCCCATCGTGCCCTCGACCTCGGCGTGGCCGGCGTGTCCGATGAGCGCAATCTGGTAGCCGGCTCGGGCGAAGCGCAGCGCCTCGAGGTGCACCTTGGTGACGAGGGGGCAGGTCGCGTCGATCGGCTTGAGCCCACGCTCCTGGGCCTCGGCCCGCACCGCGGGCGCCACGCCATGGGCGGAGAACACGAGCGTCGAGCCGCGGGGTACGCCCGCCAGTTCGTCAACGAAGATCGCGCCCTTTGCGCGCAGCGATTCGACGACGTGGCGGTTGTGCACGATCTCGTGACGGACGTAGACCGGGGGGCCGTAGAGGTCGAGCGCGATGGTGACGACGTCGATCGCGCGATCGACGCCCGCGCAGTACCCGCGTGGGCTTGCAAGGACGATTTCCATGTGCCGGTAGAGTAGCTTAGGATAGCCGCCATGCTCAAGCCTCTCGCCGCCCGCCATGCCGGGGTCGCCTACGCCTTCCTGACCGCGCACGGCCTGCGTGACGTGTTCCTCGCCAGCAAGATCGAGAGCGGTGCACTCGCGCTTCCCGACGGTGCCGCCCAGGGCCGGTTCGTGGGCGCGTTCGACGGCGATCGCCTCGACGGCGTGCTGTTCCTGGGCCACGGCGGACTGGTCGTGTTCGCCTCCGACCTGCCGCACGTGCGCCGCCGCTTCGCAGAGCTGACGTGGGAGGAGCGGGCGCGCGTGCGCCTGATCGTCGGCGAGTGGACCCAGGTGAGCGACTTCTGGAGCCATCTCACCGCCGCCGGCCTCGAGTCCACGCGCGACTGGCGCGAGGTGTTCATGGAGGCCACCCCCGCTTCGCTCGGTCCCGCGCGCGAACCCGCGCTACGGCTCGCGACGCCGGCCGACGTGGCGGCGCTCGGCGACCTTTCCGCGCGCGCCTATCTCGAGGAGACCGGGCTCGATCCGCTCGCGAGCATGGGGGAGGGTTACCTGCGACACGTCGCGAAGAATATCGAGGAGGGGGGCTCGTACGTGCTCGAGGACTCCGGGCGGCTGGTCTTCAAGGCCGACCTCTCCGCGCGCTGCGCGGTCGGCGCGCAGATCGTGGGCGTGTTCACCGAGCCCGATCGGCGCGGCGAGGGCATCGCCGGGCGCGGTGTCGCCGAACTCGTGCACCGGCTGACCGATCCCGCGGCCTCCGGCGAGGCGGCCGTGCCGGCGGTGTGCCTGTTCGTGCGCGAGGACAACGTCGCCGCCCGCCGCGCCTACGAGCGCGCGGGCTTCCTGCCCTCGATGCACTACAGGAGACTGTTCGTCGAGCCCGCGTCCACGCGCCGCGGCGCCGCTGCCACGAGCGGGGCGACGCCCGCCGCGCGCACCGGGAGGACGCATCCGTGAGCGCGCGCCCGATCGTCCCGGCGTTGTCCTCGCGCCGCTCGCCCGTGCTCGGCCGGCGCGGCGCGGTCGCCGCGTCGCAGCCGCTCGCCGCCCAGGCCGGGCTCGACGCGCTGC
>JBDTYW010000324.1:0-3421 GCA_040005445.1 Candidatus Eiseniibacteriota bacterium | reverse complement strand
AGCCCATCTGGATGACGACCCGGTCGATGCGCTTGTCGACCGCGGCCATGCGCAGGTCCTGGCGGAGGTCGTGCAGCGTCAGCGGGCGCTCGCCGAACGGCTTCTCCCTTGTGGGCGGGTACTCGGCGAGCGAGACCGGCATCACGAGGTGAAGCGTCGCGTGCGCCGGGATGACGGTCTTCTTCGAGGATCCGAGTGCGATCAGGACCAGGAGGAACACGCCACCGACCAGGACGATGACCAGCGCGAGAATCGTGGCGAACAGTTGGCGGAAAAACGCGCCCATGGGACCCCTCCGTGAGAAAGCAATCCGGCCCGGCCAAAGGGGCCGGCATGCCTGCCGACTGTAGCCCACGGCCACACGGCGCGAAACGGATGTTCGCCGGAACCGGCTCTCCGCATAGAATCGGCCCATGAAAGCACCCGACCGCAGTGCCCCGATCGCCGAACCGCCGGGGGCGCCCACCGCCGGCGCGCAGCCACTCGACCCGGATGCCGCCACGCTGCACGCGTGGCTCGCGAGCGCCACCGACTATGTCGAACGCCACCTCGCGAACCTGGATGCCGCGCCATCCTCTGCCACCGAGGGCGCCGCCCAGCTCGCGGCCCGGGTCGCCGCAACACCGCTGCCGGCCGAAGGGCGGCCGCTGGACGAGGTGATCGCCCTGCTCGATCCCCTGATCCGGGCCTCGCTCACGACGCCGGGGCCGGGCTACCTCGCGTACATCCCGGGGGGCGGGATCCCGACCGCGGCGATCGCCGACCTGATCGCGTGCGCCACGAATCGCTACGTCACGGTCGACCTGGGCGCCCCGGCCCTCGCCGAGCTCGAGCGCACGGCGCTGCGCCGGCTGGCCGAGATGATGGGCATGCCCGCGGGCGCGAACGGCATCTTCACGAGCGGGGGATCGCTCTCGAACCTCGCCGCGCTCGTGGCCGCGCGCGCCGACCGGCTGGGCGAGGACTTCACCGACGGCACGCTCTACTACTCCGCGGACACGCACGCTTGCGTCGCCAAGGCCGCGCGGGTCGCGGGTTTCCCGGGGCGCGCGCTGCGCGAGGTCCCGGTGGACGAGCGCCGCCGCCTGCGCGTCGACGCGCTTGCACGCATGATCGAGGAGGACCGCGCGGCCGGGCGGCGCCCGTTCTGCGTGGTGGCGAACGCCGGCACGACCAACACGGGGGCGATCGACCCGCTGCCCGAGATCCTGGAGCGGGCGCGCGCGCACGGCCTGTGGGCGCACGTCGACGGGGCCTACGGCGGGCTGTTCCGCATCGCCGAGGGCGGGGACGCACTCCTGCCGCGCCTCGGCGAGTTCGATTCGCTGACGCTCGACCCGCACAAGTGCCTGTTCCTGCCCTACGGCACCGGGGCGCTGCTGGTCCGGGACCCCGAGACGCTCCGCCACGCGCACGCCGCGACCGCCTCGTACCTGCAGGACGTCACGCAGGACGCGCCGCTCGGCTGGACCGACTACTCGCCCGAGCTGTCGCGCGACTTTCGCGGGCTTCGGGTGTGGCTGCCGTTCATGGTCCACGGGGTCGACGCCTTCCGCGCGCAGTTGACCGAGAAGCTCGCGCTCACGCGCTGGGCCCACGAGCGCCTCGCCGCAGAGCCGCTGTTCGACATTTACGACGCGCCCCAGTTGTCGGTGATCGCGTTCTCGGCCCGCCCGCCGGCCGGCCACCGGCTGGACGCGAACGCGTTCAGCGCCGAGGTCCTGCGCCGGGTCAACGCCCGCAAGCGGGTGTTCATGAGCAGCACGACGATCGACGGGCGCTACCTGCTGCGCATCTGCGTGGTGAGCTTCCGCACCCACGCCGACCGCATGCGGGACGCGGTCTCAGGGCTGATCGAGGAGGCCCGGGCGCTGGCGGCCGGCGGGTGATCTGCCCGCGGCCGATCTGGTAGCATGGCGCGTCGCATCGCCCAGGCCCATCCCACCCCGGAGACCCGATTTCCCATGGCCGCTTCCGCCGAGGACGTCACCCGCAGCGTCTTTGCCGCGCTCGCCGAGTACAACGCGTCGGAAACGACGCAGGTCCCGCCCGCCGCCGGCACCGTGCTGCTCGGCCCCGAGGGAGCGGTCGACTCGCTCGGACTCGTGCGCCTCGTGATGCTGGTCGAGCGCCGGGCCCAGGACGACTTCGGCGTCCCGGTGTCGCTCACCGACGAGAAGGCCATGTCCCAGCGCAACAGCCCGTTCCGCAGCGTCGGCGCGCTCGTCGAATACCTCGTCCAGCAGTTGAACGAGCCGCGATGAGCACGCCCGGCGTCATGCTGATCACGGGGACCCGCAAGGGGATCGGGCGCTACCTGGCCGAGCGCTACGTGGCGGCGGGCTGGCGCGTGGTCGGCTGCAGCCGCGGCAAGCCCGACTGGACGCTCGCGGGCTACGAGCATTTCGAGGCTGACGTCGCCGACGAGAAGGCGGTGCAGGCGATGTTCCTCGCCGTGCGCAAGCGCCACGGGCGGCTCGATGCGCTGGTCAACAACGCGGGCATCGCCTCGATGAACCACGTGCTGCTCACGCCGCTCGCCACCCTGCAGGCGATCCTGTCGACCAACGTGGTGGGCACGTTCCTGTTCTGCCGCGAGGCCGCGCGGCTGATGTCCCAGGAGAAGCGCGGCGGGCGGATCGTGAACTTCGCCACCGTGGCCACGCCGCTCAAGCTCGAGGGCGAGGCCGCCTATGCCGCCTCGAAGGCCGCGGTCGTGAGCCTGACCGAGGTGATGGCGCGCGAGCTGGCGCCGTTCTCGATCACGGTCAACGCCGTCGGCCCGACGCCGATCGAGACCGACCTCATCCGCTCGGTCCCGAAGGCCAAGATGGACGCGCTGATCGCCCGCCAGGCCCTGCCGCGCATGGGAACCATGGAGGACGTGGCGAACGTGATCGATTTCTTCCTCCGCAAGGAGAGCGACTTCATCACGGGCCAGGTCGTGTACCTCGGAGGGGTTTGATGGTCACCGACTTCCTGCTCGACGTGTTCCGCGCACACGCCGGGGAGGAAGCCGTGGTCTTTCGGGGCCGCTCGTCCACGTTCGGTGAACTGCTCGCGGACATTGCGGGCGCCCGCGCCGCCCAGGCGGCGGCGGGCATCGCGGCCGGCGCGGTGGTGGCGCTCGAGGCCGACTTCACGCCGGCGGGCATCGCGCACATGCTTGCCCTGCTCGGCGCGGGCGCGATCGTCGCGCCGCTCGCGCCCGCGTCCCTGGCGCGCCACGACGAGTTCCGGCGCATCGCCCAGGCGGAGTTTCGTCTCGCTGTTGCGCCCGTCGACGATGCCGCGGCGATCACGCGCACCGGAACGGCGCGCGCGGAACACCCGCTCTACGACACGCTGCGCGCGAGCGGGCGCCCGGGGCTGCTGCTGTTCACGTCGGGCTCCTCGGGCGAGCCCAGGGCCGCGCTCCATG
>JBDTYW010000323.1:0-3430 GCA_040005445.1 Candidatus Eiseniibacteriota bacterium | reverse complement strand
TCTCGTTCTCGTGGTGCGGGAAGATCAGGTCCTGGCCGCCGCCGTGGATATCGAGCGTCACGCCGAGGTACTTCATCGCCATCGCCGAGCACTCGATGTGCCAGCCCGGACGGCCGGGGCCGTAGGGCGTCTCCCATGCCGGCTCGCCGGGCTTGGCGCCCTTCCACAGGGCGAAGTCGAGCGCATCGCGCTTGGCCTCGTCGACCTCGATGCGGCTGCCCGAGCGCATGTCGTCCACGTTGCGGCCCGACAACCTGCCGTAGTTGCCGCGTTTGCGCACCTCATAGTACACGTCCCCGCCCGCGGGGTAGGCGTAGCCGCGCTCGATCAGCGTCGCGATCAGGGCGAGCATCTCGTCGATGTGCTCGGTGGCGCGCGGATAGAAGGTCGCGCGCGCGACGTTGTGCAGGTCGGCGAAGTGCAGGTAGGCGGCGATATTGCGCTCGGCCACGTCGCGGAATGCGAGCCCCTCCTCGTTCGCGCGGCCGATGATCTTGTCGTCGACGTCGGTGAAATTGTAGACGTAGGTCACCTCGTAACCCAGGTGCTCGAGCCAGCGGCGCAGCGTATCGCCCACGATCGAGGAGCGAATGTGGCCCACGTGCGGCTTGTCCTGCACGGTCATGCCGCACACGTACATGCCGGCCTTGCCGGGATGCACGGGTTCGAACGCTCGCTTCTCGCCGGTCATCGTGTCGTAAAGGCGCAGGCTCATTTCAGGTCTCCGGGGTCGGGCCCGGACGCGTTCGCGGCCGGGAAGTCCATCGGGTAGTTTACGGCGGCGCCCGTCTCGCCCGCCTGGATGCCGTGCGCCGCGAGCGCGCGGACCGCGGCATAGCGGAACTCGCGCGCCAGTTGCTGGTCCTGGCGCAGGGCGCGCAGCGTCATTCGAATCGTGTTCTGTCCCGCACCCAGGCTCTCGAAGCCGAGCACCTCGGGCGGGTGGATCAAGCGGCCGCGCCATGCCGGATTGTCGGTGAACGCGCGCGCCGCCTCGAGCAGCGCCGCCATCGCGAGCGCGGCGTCCGCGGACGCCGGGATCGGCATGTCCACGACGAAGCGGGCCACGCCCTGGCTCAGGTTCGTGACCACCTGGATCCCACCGTTCGGCACATAGTGCACGCGCCCCTGGAAGTCGCGCAGCGTGACCGAGCGCACGGTCAGGCGCTCGACGATGCCTGTGACGCCCGCGATCTGGACCGAATCCCCGACCGCGACCTGGTGCTCGGCCAGGATGAACATCCCCGAAAGGAGGTCCTTGACGAGGCTCTGCGCTCCGAAGCCGAGCGCCACCCCGAGGATGCCCGCCCCCGCGAGGAAGGGCCGCACGTCGACGCCGAGGATCTCGAGCACGAACACGAGCGCGAGCCCGAACAGGAAGACGTTCGAAACGCTCCGCAGCAGCGAGGCGACCGTGTCGGCGCGCTTTCGAAGCTCCGGCCGCTCGGTGCCGGCTTCGCGCGCGACGAATCGGCTGACCCGCCGGATCAGCAGGAAGACCAGCTGCTGGAGGACCACCAGCGAGACCAGCACGACCAGCAGGAGCGCGCCCCGATCCAGCAGGAAGCCGGCAATGTGTTCGAGCGGCGGGCCGGCGGCGGCCACCCGGGTGACGACGGCCGGGCTCATGCGCCCCCGGCGCGGGCGAGCGCGAGCGCTGCGATCCGCTCGCACAGGTCCTCGAACGACATGCCGACCGCCTGGGCCGCCATCGGCACGAGGCTGGTCGGGGTCATCCCCGGAATCGTGTTCAACTCGAGGCAGTACGGCGTGCCGTCGGGCGCCAGCCGGAAGTCCACGCGCGCGACGCCCGCGGTGTCGAGCGCGCGGCAGGTGCGCAGGGCGAGGTCCTGGATCTCGTGCGCCTTGGCCGCGGGCAGGTCCGCCGGGCAGAAGTATTCGCTCTTGCCGGCCGTGTACTTGGACTCGAAGTCGTACAGGCCGCTCTTGGGGCGAATCTCGATCACCGGCAGGACCTGGTCGCCGAGCACCGCCACCGTGAGTTCGCGGCCCGGGATGAAGGCCTCGAGCAGCACCTGGTCCGAGTAGTGCAGCGCCGCGTCGTAGGCGGCCGCGAGGCCGGCCGGCTCCTCCACGATCGTGAGCCCGAACGTCGAGCCCTCGTCGTTCGGTTTGACCACGACCGGAAAGCCGCCGATCGCCTCCACGGCGGCCGCGTCGGGAATGATGCCCTCGCGCCGGCGGTAGAGCCGCCACGCCGGCGTCGGGATGCCGGCATGCTCGAAGATGCGCTTGGAGACCGCCTTGTCCATCGCCATGGCCGAGGCGAGCATGCCCGATCCCGTGTAGGTCTTGCCGGCGAGGTCGAGCAGGGCCTGGATCGTGCCATCCTCGCCCGCTCCGCCGTGGAGCGCGATGAACACCAGCTCCGCGTCGCGCAGCGGCGTCGAGCCGAGGATCGAGGCGTTGCGCCGGCGCGCCAGCGCGAGGGCGACGGCGCCCTGTGGCGGGGCGGCATCGCCCGCGGGGGCGAGCGCCGTCTGGCCCTCGGCGCCCGGGAGCAGGACGGCGCCGGTGGCGGAGTCGAGGGCGGTCACCTCGTGGCCGCGCGCGCGCAGCGCCCGGGCGATGCCCGAGCCGGTCCGCAGCGAGATCTCGCGCTCCGCCGAGGTCCCTCCCATCAAGACGACGATGTTCATGCGCGCTCCCCGTCGGTTCGCATCCCATCGGCGCGGGGCACGAGCATCGCCACCGCCCACACCGCGAGTCCCTCGCCCCGGCCGAGGCTGCCCAGGCCCTCGGGCCGCGTCGCCTTGACGCTCACGCCGTAGATGCCGATGCCCAGCGCGCGCGCCAGGTTCGAGCGCATCGCGGGCACGTGCGGCGCAAGCTTCGGAGCCTCGGTGAGCACGGTCGCGTCGACGTTGCCGACCGCGTAGCCGCGCCCCGCGACCATCGCCGCCACCTGTGCGAGCAGCGCGAGGCTGCTCGCACCCTGCCATTGCGGATCGGTGTCGGGAAAGTGGGCCCCGAGATCGCCCAGCGCAAGCGCGCCCAAGAGCGCGTCGGCGATCGCGTGGCAGAGCGCGTCGGCATCGGAATGGCCGGCCAGTCCCCGCGCCCCGGGCAGCGTCTCGCCGCCGAGCACGAGCGCGCGCCCGTCGGCGAACGGGTGTACATCGTAACCGATTCCCACGCGCGGGATCACGCCGCGCCCCCGGCCTCGAGCGCGCGCGCGCGCAACCAGGCCTCGGCCCACGCGCGATCGTCCGGGGTGGTGATCTTGCGATTGCTCGAGGGCGCCTCGACGATGCGCACGGTCCGGCCGAGCCGGTCGAGCAGGGCGACGTCGTCGGTCGCGGTCACGCCCTCGACCGCTGCGCGCGCGTGCGCCTCGGCCAGCCACGCCCGCCACGCGCCCTGGGGGGTCTGCGCCCGCCACAGCCCGGCGCGCTCGAGCGTCTCGATC
>JBDTYW010000322.1:0-3430 GCA_040005445.1 Candidatus Eiseniibacteriota bacterium | reverse complement strand
AGCCGCAGGGCCACCTGCAAGTGGTGACGAACCTCGTCGACTTCGGGATGGACGTGCAGCAGATGCTCGACGCGCCGCGCTTTCGCGTGCTCGAGGACGGCGGCGCGCGCGTGATGTTCGAGGCCGACTTGCCCGCGAGCGTGCTCGCGGACCTGGCCGCGCGCGGGCACGAGATCGTCCCCGCAAGCGACCCGGGCTTCGGCGGCTTCGGCGGCGGACAGGCGATCTGGATCGATCCCGACTCCGGCGTGCGCGCGTGCGGATCGGACTCACGCAAGGACGGACAGGCGGTGGTGGAGGGTTAGAGGAGTTTCAGGACCTTCCTCGTGATCGTGGTCAGCGCGAGCCCCTCGCGCTCCCCGGAGGCGATCCAGCGCAGGCCCGCTGGCGCT
This sequence comes from Candidatus Eiseniibacteriota bacterium, assembly GCA_040005445.1. Taxonomy (GTDB): domain Bacteria; phylum Eisenbacteria; class RBG-16-71-46; order RBG-16-71-46; family DASYSL01; genus JANPEF01. The sequence goes on along the minus strand of JBDTYW010000322.1, from coordinate 3,038 downwards.
GCGCTGCGCCTCGAAGCCCGCACATGGACGGCGATCCGGTAGTCGGTCGTCAGGATCGAGTGCCGCACCATGCCGATCGGGGCGCCCGGGGCCGCGGCATCCGGCGCGGCGAGCGCGATCTCCCACAGGCTCGCGTTGTGTTCGTCCTCGCCACGCTGCCGCATCAGGATCGCCCCGTCTGAGGCTCGTCGCTCCACGATCGCCACGCGCTCGACGCGCGTCGGCCGCGCGCGCTCCCGGGCCGGCGGAAACTCCTCCTCGCGCCCAGATGCGTGCGCCTTGCAGAACTTCGCAAGCGGGCAGTCACCGCAGCGCGGCGCGCGCGGCAGGCACACGGTCGCGCCCAGCTCCATCATTCCCTGGTTGAACGCCGACGGATCCGCCGCGGGCACGAGCTGCGCGGCGAGCGTCCACAGGCGCTTCTCCCAACTCGTCTCGCCCGGGCCACCGCGCAGGGCGAACACCCGCGAGAGCACGCGCGCCACGTTGCCATCGACGATCGGTGCGGCCTGCCCGAACGCGATCGAGCGGATCGCGCCCGCGGTGTAGGGCCCGATGCCGGGCAGCGCGCGCAACGCGTCGTCGGTGTCGGGCAGCTGCCCGGCGTGATCACGCACGACCAGGGCCGCGGCCACGTGGAGCTGGCGGGCGCGCCGGTAGTAGCCGAGGCCCGACCACGCGTGCAGCACGTCGTCGAGCGGCGCGCCGGCCAGCACGTGGGCGCTCGGGAAGCGCGCGACGAAGCGCTCGTAGTAGGGGACGACCGCCTCGACGCGCGTCTGCTGGAGCATGATCTCCGAGACCCAGATCGCGTACGGGTCGCGCGTCTTGCGCCACGGCAGGTCGCGGTTCGACGCGCGGAACCAGCGCACGAGTGCGCCGGCGAGCGCGCGGCCGCGTTCGGGCTGCCTTGCCGCGACGGGCTGAGGAGCGGGCTTGCGGGATTGCGCGGGGGCGGACTTCACGCGCGCCATGCTAGCACGATCGCCGCGCGGGCTCGACGTGGCCCGTAGCTCATGATAGAACGGCTCATGCCCAAACCCGCCGCCCTCGCCGCCACCGTCGTGCTCCATCGCCGCGCACCGGCGCTCGAGGTTTACTGGGTGCAGCGCGCGGATGTGCTCCAGTTCCTCGGCGGATTCCACGCGTTCCCCGGTGGGCGCGTCAACCGCGCTGACCGCGCGGTGCCGGTCGCCGGCCTGCCTGCGGACGCGGGGGAGGACCTGGCCGCGATGATCGTCGGCGCCGCGCGCGAGGTGTTCGAGGAGACCGGCGTCCTGCTCGCCCGCGGCGCGCGCCGCGTGCCCGCCGAGCGGCGCGAAACCGCGCGCCGCGCGCTGCTCGCCGAGCAGCTCGACTTCGGGGCATTCCTCGCGCAGGAGTCGCTCACGCTCGACGGCCGCGATTTCGTGGCGACGGCGCGCTGGCAATCGCCCCCGTTCCAGCCGGGCGGGTTCGACACGCAATTCTTCCTCGCCGAGTTGCCCGACGCCGAGACGGCCGAGATCTGGCCCGGCGAACTGCAGGGCGGGGAGTGGATCGCGGCCGCTCACGCGCTCGAACGCTGGAAGGGCAACCGCGCGCTGCTCGCCGCGCCCGCGCTCTACACGCTGCGCGAACTCGCCGCCCGGCCCGACGCGAGTCCTACCGAGTGGGCGCGCGTGCTGGGCGAGCCGCCCGAGGCGCGCGGGGGCAAGGTGCCGCGCATCGAGGTCCACCCGGGGCTTGTGATGTTCCCGGTGCGCACGCCCACGCTCGCGCCCGCGACCCACACCAACTGCATCGTGATCGGCGGACCCGAGGTGCTGATCGTCGACCCCGGGAGCCCCTACGAGGACGAGCAGGCCGCGCTCGAGGCCGCGCTCGACGCGCTGCTCGAGGGCAGCGGAGCGCGCCGGCGGGTCCACGGCATCCTGGTCACGCATCATCACGCCGATCACTGGGGGGGCGTTGCCCGCCTCAAGGCGAAATACGGTGTGCCCGTGTACGCGCACGCGTGGACCGCTCCGAAGGTCGGTGCGGACGCGCCGATGGAGGGCGGCGAGACGATCGAGCTCCTGCCCGAGGGTGAGCGTCCGTGGAAGCTCGAGGTGCTGTCCACCCCGGGCCACACGCCGGGGCACCTGGCGCTGTTCGAGCGCGCGTCGGGGACGATCGTAGCCGGGGACCTGGTCTCCGGGCTTTCGACCGTGGTGGTCGACCCGCCCGAGGGCGACATGGCGCTCTACGTGGCCTCGATCCGCCGCCTCGCGGAGTTGCCGGCAACGCTAATCCTGCCCGGTCACGGTCCGCCGATCGGCGGGCCGGCTCACCGGCTGCGCTATTACCTCGAGCACCGCGAGCTGCGCGAGCGCAAGGCGCTGGCCGCGCTGGTAACGGGGCCGCTGGCGCTCGAAGCGATCGTGGCGCTCGCCTACGACGACACGCCGGGGGCGAACCCGGCGCTCGCGGCCCGCTCCGCGCTCGCGCACTTGCTCAAGCTGCGCGACGAAGGGCGCGCCCAGACCGGTCCGGATGGTCTCTGGCGACAGCCCGGCGGCTGAGCTATCCTCATGGCCGCCATGCCGAATCCGAATGCCCCGAGCTTCGTGCGCCGCGCGCTCCGTGCGGGCCTGTTCCTGACGGCCGGCATCCTGGCGGGCTGCTCGAATCACGACTCGATGCCGGTGGCGCCTCCGAATCCCCATCCCGCGCCCGCACCGATGTTCCGCGTCGTCGGGGAGCCACGCGTGGCCGTGCGCTTCATCGGCTTCCTGACCGAGCCCGCGGGCACGAGCCCGCTCACCGGCAACTTCAGCGTGACGCTCACCGACTCGATCGGGCGTCGCGCATTCCTGAACGACGTGCGCCTGAACGGCGTGGTCATGCACCAGGAGGTCGACGCGTTCGGCCTGCCCTCGCGCTACACGCTCGACGCCTCCGAGCTGCCCGGCCTCGCGCTGGCCGACACCCTGCGCTTCGAAGCAATCGACGGAGGCGACTTCACGCCCCCGTTTGCCTACCTGATCGTGCCCTCGCACCTGACGCTCCCGCCCGAC
>JBDTYW010000321.1:0-3438 GCA_040005445.1 Candidatus Eiseniibacteriota bacterium | reverse complement strand
AGCTCGTCGGCGATCGGGGTCGCGCCTGCGGCCTCGACACGCGCCGAGTCGAGCGCGCTGGCGTAGAAGTCGCCGGCGAGCTGCTCGGCCGAGCCGGCGGCAGCGCTCCTCGAATTCGCGGCGCTCTCAAGGATGTCGTGCAGCACCGCATGGTTGTTCTCGTAGAGCTGGATGAAGCCGCCCCACTCGGTCTGGTCCGCGGGGATCGGGTTCTTCTTCAGCCAGGCCCCGTTGGCATACAGGAAGAAGTCATCGCCGGGCTTGACGCTCGTGTCCATGTTCGCGGGGTCGATCGGCTTCGACGGGGCGGCGGCCGCGTGCGCGGCGGCGAGCACGAGCGGGAGGGCGATCAAGAGCGCGAGTCGGGCGAGGGAACCGCGTGCAGACATGCGAGGGTCTCCTGGGCTGGGACTGGGGAGCTACGTTTGGCGGTGAGGCGTTCAGACTGCCAAAGCCCGGGGCGCGGCGCCACCGGGAACCCGGTCCCCCGGGTCGCGCGGGCACAGGACTTACAATTGTTGGACATTCCAGCCGGGCGGGCGGGTAGGGCGGAGCGGACCCGGCGCCCGGCCGGGCCGTCCTCCCTGGAGACCGACATGAGAGCCCAAGGAATTCGAGCTACCGGCATCTCGCTGTTGTCCGTCGTCTTCGTCGCGACCGCTGCAAGCGCCGCGCGAGCACCCGAGCGAAACTTTGCCCGCACCGCGGAAGTCGAGCACGTGTGCGAGCACATCCTGCGCGCCGAGCAGGCCATTGCCTCGAACCTCCCTCCGGGATGGAGCGCCGCGCAACGAAGCGCCCGCCAGGAGAACCTGGCCCGGCTCGCCACCTATCGCCGACAGGCAGTGTTTCCGCACAACGAGGATTTCCCCGGCCAACGGGTGCCGTATTTTCGCGATCGGCATGGAGTCCTCTGTGCCATAGCCGACCTGATCGAGACGTCCGGGAGACATGACCTGGTGGACCTGGTCGCCCGGCGGCGGAACTACGCCACCGTCCTCGAACTGGCGGCGGACCCTGTGATCGGGCCGGCGCTCGCCGCCTGGCTCGCGCAAGCAGGGCTCACGGTCGCCGAAGCGCAGGCGGTGCAACCGGACTATGGAATGATCCCCTTGACGAAGCAGGAGGAGATCTCCCACTTCCGGCGCAACTCCGCGATGCTCGGCGTGGTCAGCCTGGGAGCGACGGCGCTCAATGCGGGCGCGCTCGGCTCGCGGCCGACCCCCGGCTGGTGTGGCGCACTCGGATTCGCGGCAGGCGGATTCCAGATCATCCTCGGAGCCCAGAAGCTGCCCAAGGATTCCGTGGTCGCGTCGTTCGATCTGTTCGTCGGAGGGGCCGCGATGCTCACCAGTATCTCCGCGCTCGCTGCAGGCGGGGCCGACCGCCGTTCCTCCGACCGGGCACCAGGAGACGGGGCGCGGCTCTCGACGCTCGTCGGCTTCGATCGTCACCTCGCGCCCCAGGCGGGATTGAGCCTGAGTTTCTGAGACTGCCGTGATAACCTGCGCCCCGTGAATCTCCACCACTTTGCCGCCTCGGCGGCCGGCATCGCGCTGGTCATCTTGATCCTGCAGGACGCGTTCGAGACGCTCGTCCTGCCGCAGACCGTCAATCGCCGGTGGCGTCCCGCCCGCCTGTACTACCGCTCCGCCTGGGCCGCGTGGACCCGCGTCGCCGCGCTGGTGGTCCGCGGCCGGCGCCACCAGAGCGCTCTCGGCGTGTTCGGTCCGCTCTCGCTGCTCGGGCTGTTCACGCTCTGGGCGCTCTGCCTGATCTTCGCCTTCGCGCTCCTGCAGTGGAGCTTCGGCTCGCACCTCGACCTGGTGCGGGGAGTCGCGGGCTTCGGCGCGGATCTCTACATGAGCGGGACGACCTTCTTCACGCTCGGACTCGGGGACGTGACGCCGAACGACGCGATCGCGCGCGTCCTGACCGTGCTCGAGGCCGGCATCGGCTTCGGGTTCCTCGCGCTCGTGATCGGCTACCTCCCGGTGCTCTACCAGGCGTTCTCCCGGCGCGAGCTGAACATCTCGCTGCTCGACGCGCGCGCCGGCTCGCCACCGACGGCCGAAGAGTTACTCCGGCGCCACAGCGCCGACCCGGCCGCGTTCGAGCGCCTGCTCGCCGACTGGGAGCGCTGGGCCGCGGAGTTGATGGAGAGCCACCTGTCCTACCCGGCACTCGCCTACTACCGCTCGCAGCACCAGAACCAGTCGTGGCTTGCGGCGCTCACCACGATCCTCGATTCGAGCGCGTTCTCGATCGCGTCGTTCGAGGGCGGCGTGACGCGGCAGGCCCGCCTGACGTTCGCGATCGCGCGCCACGCGGTCGTGGACCTGTCCCAGATCTTTCATGCCTCGCCGCTGGCGAGCACCGACGAACGCCTCTCGTCCGAGGGCCTGGCGCGGATCCGTGCCCGGCTCGTGCGCGCGAACGTGCCGATCCGCGTCGATGCGGAGGCGGACCGGAAGCTGGGCGAGCTGCGCAAGCTCTATGAGCCGTACGTGCATGCGCTCGGACATCGCTTCCTGTTCGCGGTCCCGAACTGGAGCCCGGACAGCGCCCGGGTCGACAACTGGCGGACCAGCGCCTGGGAACGAATCGCGGGTGCTCCGGCGCGTGCGCGCGCGGAGCTCGAGCTGCACGAAGACGAAGGGGGATAGCGGGTTCCCGCCGGATCCGGCGCCCGCCGGAGCGCCGCGCAGCGGGGGCTTGATCTGCGCCCGGAGGCGGGCCTATGGTCGGCGCAGCCGATCCCCCGGCGAGTTCGATTGCGTCCGCTCGTACCATGAGCGGTTGCGCCATCCGGAGACGATTGCCATGACCCCGCGTACCACCCTCATGCCCCTGTTCGCCCTGGCCGCGCTCGTCCTGCTCGCGCCATGCGCGCACGCCTCGTTCCACATCATGCAGGTCGAGCAGATCATCGGCGGTGTGGATGGTTCGACCGCGACCCAGGCGATCCAGTTGCGCATGCGCAGCGGTTTCCAGAGCCAGGTCCAGAACGCGTCGCTGTTCGCCCACGATGCCGCAGGCAGCAATGCCGTCGAGCTGCTCGCGATTCCCAGCTCGGTCGCGAACTCCGCCGCGGGGTCGCGCGTGCTCCTGGCGACGGCGAATTTCAGCACGGCGACGAACCCTTCCGTGTCCCCGGACTTCGTCCTCGCAAACCCGATCCCCGCGAGCTACATGGCCGCCGGGTCGCTGACCTTCGAGGACAATTTCGGGACCGTCTACTGGCGGGTGAGCTGGGGCGGCGCGTCGTACACGGGCCCCACGACCGGAAGTCTCACAAACGACGCGGACGGCAATTTCGGCGTGTTCCCCGACGCCCTGCCGACCGCGTCCGGACAGGCGCTCCTTTTCCAGTTCGCCAGCAACGCGCCCAGCACGAACAACGCGGCGGATTACGCGGTGACCAGCGGGCCGGCGGTG